>JBBIMN010000016.1:0-16954 GCA_037444385.1 Acidobacteriota bacterium
CGTACTGCTGCGTGAGGATCGTCTCGTCATCGCCGCCGAAATCGTCGCCGAACTTCACGTCCGAGCCGAGCGAGTGGAGCTTCTCAACCGCCTCCTTATAGGCGACCCTGGGAAACGGCTTCTGGATGTTTTCGAGCTTCGACGTGTCGCGCTCAAGAATCTTCAGCTCCTCGGGGCAGCGTTCGAGGACCCGCCCCACAACGTAAACCAGGAACTCCTCGGCGAGATTCATCACGTCGTCGAGCCCGGCGAAAGCGATCTCGGGTTCGAGCATCCAGAACTCCGTCAGGTGGCGGCGCGTCTTGCTCTTCTCGGCGCGGAAGGTCGGGCCGAAACAGTAGACCTTGCCGAGCGCCATGCAGGCCGGTTCCAGATAGAGCTGGCCAGACTGAGAGAGGAAAGCCTTCTCGCCGAAGTAGTCGGTCTCGAAGAGCGTCGTCGTCCCTTCGCACGCCGCCGGAGTGAGAATCGGGCTGTCAATGAGCGTAAAACCGTTATTGTAGAAAAAGTCCCTGAAAGATTGGGCGATCTCGGAGCGGCAGCGCAGAATCGCGACCTGGCGGGAAGAGCGCAGCCAGAGGTGGCGGTTCTCCATGAGGAATCCGGTGCCGTGCTCCTTCTTGCCGATGGGATACTCTTCCGCCATGTGGCGCAGCTTGATGTCGGTTATGCCAAGCTCGACGCCGCCCGGCGCTCGCTTGTCTGGACGGACGATGCCCGTGACGGTGACGGACGATTCAAGACTGATCACGTCCACCAGCTCGAAAAGTTCCGTTGAGACGTCGTTTATAAACGCGACGCACTGAAGGTAGCCGGTGCCGTCGCGAAGTATCAAAAACCGCACCTTGCCGGAAGAGCGCTTGTTGTAAACCCATCCGTTCAGCGTGACCGTTTCACCGGCGCACGACGCAAGCTCTTTGATGGCAAGCCTATTCAACATGACGCGTTCCTGCATGAAAAGGCGCTTCGCGGGAAAAAGCGCCGTTGTTCTTACTCCTCTTCCTCTTCAAGTTCGCGGCCTTTGCGCCCGAGCGATATGGGATAGACGCCGGCCTCTTTCTTTCCGATATGGATTATCTTGGACTTCTGCGCGGCGGCCAGGAAAGCCTTGAACTGGCCGAAGCCGTATGTTTTTTCGTCAAAAGCCGGATCGAGCTGGACCATCTTCTGCTTGAGGACGGATGAGTTGACGGCGCGGTCCTCGTCCTCCAAAAGCGCCATGGCTCGGCCAAGAAGCGCGAAGGCCTCGTCCAGCCCTTTCGCCTCCTCCGGCGCGCCCTGCGCTTTGGCCGGCTGGCGGACGGGCTTGACCTGCTTCGCCTTTGCCGCGGCCTGAAGATTTTCGTACGCCAGGTACTCGTTGCAGTTGCGCATTATCGCCGGGGAGGTCGCCTTGCGCATTCCGAGGATGACGACCCGCTTGTTGTAATTCTGAAGCCTCGTGATCAGCGGCAGAAAATCGCTGTCGCCCGAAACGATGGCGAAGGTGTCAATGTGGGGGTTCGTCAGGCACGCCTCCAGGGCGTCGAGCGCGAGCTGGATGTCGGCGCCGTTCTTGTCGCCTCCAGCGTATATGCTCGGCCTCTCCACGAGCTCGACGCCGTGCTCCGCGAGCGCCCGGCGGAACTGGCTGAACTTCTGCCAGTCGCCGTAGGCTTTCTTGAGGATGATGATCCCTCGCTCGCGCAGAGCGCCGAGCATGGTTTCGATGTCCAACTGTCCGTTGTAGAAGTCAATAAAAAGCGCGATGCGCTCCGTCTTTGCCGTTTCAGATTCCATGAGAAATGCTCCTTCTCGAAAACCCGCTTCCATGGCCATTCTATCCCATAGCCTGGGCAAAAGCCAGAACGGACGATGGATGGGAGATGAGAGACGGGGATGATTGCTTTCTCCACTCTCCACCAAGCAATGCGCCTACGCGAACCTTGATGGCGAGAACGGGCCGGGGTCAACGGGAGGGACGACATCCAGGATCAGGCTTGCGGCCAATTGGCCCACGGCCGGCGATGCGGTCATGCCGTGGCCGCCGAGCGCCGCCACCCAGAAAAGGTTTGCGACGACGGGATCGCGGCCGATGACGAAACCGTCATCGTCCGAAAAAGTCCTCAGCGCCGCCCAGCACCTGGCCACGGGCGTGGCCGAAAGGGCCGGCAGCGCGGCCTTCAGCCTGCGCGCAAGCTCCAGCGCGGCGTTCGGGTCAACCTGTGGGACGCCAGGCGGACAGTCCGTTTCGTCGCACGGGCACATGAGCCATCCACCGCTCTCCGGCCTGACGTAGACCTCCGGGTCAAGGCTCCAGAGATACGGGGCGCGTTGATTAAGCCCGGTGATCAAACCGGAATGGAAGAGGTGGCGCCTGCGAGGACGGAGCTTTAGCCGGCGCCCGCCGGCGAGGGATACGACCTCCGAGGCCCAGGGCCCGGCGGCGATAACGACCACGCCCGCCTGGTGTTTCCCGGAAGCGGTCAGGACGCTTTTGATTCGTTTGCCGTCTTGCTCGAAACCGGTGACCTTGGCCCCCGTCAACACCCTCAGGCCGCGAAGATAGGAGGTCAGAAGCGCGTGAATGTCAACGACGCCGTCCGTTGGACAAAAGAGGGCGCTTTGGAAAGAGGCGCCTTCAAACGCGGCGGACGCCGGCAAAGCAGCGGCGCGGCCTACCAGATAGGCTTCGGCGCCCGCGGCCAGCGCCGTCCGCTGCAAACGCTCCAGAGAGATGGGTGGCTTTCCTGAAGCCTCGAAGAGATATCCGCCAGTCACTTCCATAAGTGCCGTCTCGCAAAAACCGCGAGGGGGATCGCGCAAAAAGGCGGTCCCCAAAGCGCAAAGAACCGAGGTTGGCAGATCGTGAGTGGCCTGCCTGGCGATGCCGGCGTTCCTTCCAGAAGCGTGGGCGCCTGGAAAATCTTCCTGCTCCAGAATAAGAACGCCGTCCGCGCCCATGCGTTCAAGCCACCACGCGGTTGAAGCGCCGGCAAATCCGGCTCCGATAATGACGATTTGTTCTCGCGCCAAGTGTTCTCCCGCCGCCAACGCTTCGGCTGGCCGCCGCTATGATACCAAATTTTCAACAGTGAATTTGGATAAAGATGATGGATGAGAGATCATGGATGAAATCGTTCGTTTTCTCCACCCTCCACCGGGCTTGGATGAGGAATGATGGAAGGAGGATGAACACATATGGAATGGCAACGCGCGCCCGGCTCTTGACTGCGCCGGATTGATGGCGCTATAAGTACGGTAAGCTACGCCCGCCCGGTTATGCTGGCCGGGCTCGGCGGGACGGGAGGGCTCAATGGCATTTTGCGGAGAGTGCGGAACACCCCTGAAAGATGGCGCGGCTTCTTGCCCAAACTGCGGATGGACAAAAGCCGCTCAGCCCGCGATGGCAAGAGAGATGCCTCCAACTATACCAATACCTGCCGTTCAGAAGCCGCCGGCCGGGATTTCTCAGGCGGCCGCTCCTTTGCCACAGGTGGCCAGGACGCAGGTTCCTTCTCCGCCTCCGGCGGCAAGGACCCAGCCTCCCGCCCCTCCGCCTGTTGCGCCCGCCCCGGCACGCGCCGCCACGCCAGCCGCGCCCAGGCCACCGAAGAAATCATCCGGCCTCCTGATTTTTCTTTTGATTGGCGGCGTCTTCGTCTTTCTTTTGATGGCCGCCGCCGGCGTGGGAGGTTTTTTCTGGTGGAAACACCGCCAGAACCAGGCGCTGCAACAGGCACAGATGGCGCAAACTGAAACTCCGCCGGCCGCCGTGCAGGAGCCGCCGCCTCAGGAGCCTGCTCCGAGTACAGCCCCGGAGCCGGCGCCGGAACAACAGCAGGCCCCGGAGGCCACCGCGCCTGAGGCGGCGAATACCCAGCCACTGGTGGAACCAACCACTCCAGCGGCAAAGCCGCCAAAGAGGCCCGCCGCCGCTTCCGCCGCCAAAGAGCCGGTACGGCCCGCGCAAGCCGCGGAGCCTCCTGCGCCCGGGCCATCACAGGCTCCGGCGGCATCACAGCCGGCGCCAGAAATTCAACCGGAACCGGCCAAGCCAGCCATTCCAGCAGCGGTGGACTTCTCAAGCGCTCTGGGCAAACCATGCGGCAGCAACGAGGAGTTTGTCACCGGACTCTACCAGAGCGTGCTCGAAAGGCAGCCTGATTCCGCCGGGGCGGCCTTGTGGCTGGGCAAACTCCAGTCCGGCGCGGCGCGCGACAACATCTACCGCCAGTTCTTCGCCTCGGTGGAATACGTCCAGAAAAACAAGAGCGACCGCCAGTTCATCCGTGACGCCTACCAGGCCGTGCTGGGAAGGGAACCGGACGAGGGCGGAACTAACCTTTGGATGGCCAAGCTTCAAGAGAAAAAGACCAAGCGGGTTAATGTTCTAAACGCGCTGCTGGCCTCGCCGGAGTACAAAACGATAATGTCCCGCTGCAAGTGAGCGCGGCCACTCCTTTTAGAGTGACGGCGATGGCGCGCGGTAAATAAGGTGGGGGAGCTGGGCTGTTGGCAGAGACAGGCTACAGGTTATAGTAGGAGATGCTTTGCCTATATCGTCAGCCCGACAATCGCCACGGCCTCTATCTCGACGAGCGCGTCCTTCGGGAGGCGCGCCACCTCCACCGTTGAACGCGCCGGCGGAGCGTCTGGAAAAAACTCGGCATAGACCTGGTTCATCGCGGCGAAGTCCCCCATGTTTTTCAGAAAAACGGTGGTCTTCACCGCCCGCGCCATGGAGCTTCCCGCGGCCTCCAGGACCGCTTTGAGGTTCAGCAGCGCCCGGCGCGTCTGGGCCTGGACGTCTCCTCCGGCCACCGCGCCGGTTGCCGGGTCCAGAGCGATCTGCCCCGACGTGAAGATGAATCCTCCGGCTTTCACCGCTTGAGAGTAAGGTCCTATGGCCCTGGGCGCGCCACTCGTGCTGGCCAATTCCCTGTCCATGTCAAACTCCTACTCAACGGCCAGAGGAACAGCCTGGCCCGTAAGCGCTGGTTTCGCGCCTTTTCCGTAATCGAGCAAAATCACGCTCTCCTCGCCGCTTGTCAGCTTCACGAGGCCGAACGGGACGATCTCCTCGTTTACCCACGCTTCCGAGCTCTGGCCGTCCTGGCCTATCACTTTGATGTGCTGGCATTTCAAGGAGTGGCCGGAGACCTGGATCGTCTCGTCCGCGAGCGCCTGCAGCTTGCCGACGGTCGGGCCAATAGGGAGCGCTGGCCGTCCGAAAGCCTGTTGCCCCTGAGCTTTCAGCTTTTCAAGCGTGGCGCGGTTGATTTCGATCAAAGGCCCGCCGGGCTCGCGGGCTCGAATCGCGAGCACGTTGGCGTCGTTCGCGGGATCGCCGCTGACCAGGAACGCCACCGTCCCGGCGCCGCTTTCGCCAGCGCTCGTCACCTCAAGCCACGTGTTCGCCCCCTCGGAGCCGACGACGGCAAAGGTCAGCGTGGCCGTCTCTTTGCGGCTGTCCGTGATGTTGTACTTGGACCAATGGCCGGCCTTGGGGTTGAAGAGGTGGTAGAACTCCGGGAAATAGGAGGACGCCGCGAAGAGGGCCAACGAGCAGAGCAGAGCCAGAACGACTGGCATGACAACAAATCTGGTTCGCATCAGTTCCTCATAGCCGTGACCGGGGCCGGAATCTGGCCGCCACGGCGCACGAAGCCGCCGCAAGACAGCGTTCGAATTTCCTGGACCGGCGCGTCGCCAAGAAGGCCGCCAAACGAAACTTTTTCGCCGGCCTTTTTGCCATAAGCCGGAATGACCCTAACCGCGGTGGTCTTGTGGTTGATGACGCCTATCATCAATTCGTCCGCTATGAACCCGGCGAGCGTCTCTTGCGCCGTGTCGCCAGGGACGGCGACCATGTCAAGCCCGACGGAACAGACGCTCGTCATCGCCTCCAGCTTTTCCAAGGAAAGCGCCCCCTCCTCAACCGCCGCTATCATCGCCGCGTCCTCGCTCACTGGTATGAACGCGCCGGAGAGGCCGCCGGCCGCGCTCGTGGCCATCGCGCCGCCCTTTTTCATCGCGTCGGTTAAAAGCGCCAGCGCCGCCGTCGAACCACAGGCGCCAGCGCGCTGGAGCCCCATCGCTTCGAGAACCTCGCCGACCGAATCGCCCAGTTCGGGCGTCGGCGCGAGCGAGAGGTCAACGATGCCGAAAGGCAGGCCGAGCCTTGAAGCCACGCTACGGCCTATCAGCTCGCCGACTTTCGTGATCTTGAAAGCGGCGCGCTTGACCACGTCCGCAAGCTCCCTCAAATCGCACGGCCCGGCGCGCCTGATCGCCTGGCAGACTACGCCCGGCCCGCTCACGCCGGCGTGGATGACGATTTCCGGCAGCCCGGTCCCGTGGAAAGCCCCGGCCATAAAGGGATTGTCCTCAACGGCGTTGGCGAAGACCACGAACTTCGCGCAGCCTATGCTGCCCTCGCCGCGCGTCAGGCGGGCGGTCTCTTTCAAGGCGGCGGCCACCTTCAGGACGGCGTCCATGTTGAGCCCGGTCCTGCTGCTTCCCGCGTTCACGGAAGAGCAGAGCTTCTTGGTTTCAAAGAGCGCCTCCGGTATCGAGGCGATCAGCGCCTCATCGGCCCTCGTGAAACCGGCGTGGACGAGCGCCGAGTAACCGCCCACGAAGTCAAACCCCATCTCCGACGCCGCCCGGTCTATCTCCCTGGCGATCGTCACGTAAGAGGCGGGGGCCGGCTTCGTCGCTATCAGCGATACGGGAGAGATGGAGATGCGCCTGTTGGCGACGCGGATGCCAAGCTCCTCGGCGATCTTCGTGACCGTTTGGGGAAGAGCGCTCGCGTGGCGCATCAGCTTTTCGTAGACCCTTCGTCCCGCTTCGCGTGGGTCGTCGTGGGCGCAGTCGAGCAGGTTGATCCCCATCGTTACCGTGCGGACGTCGAAGTGTTCGAGCTCCGCCATCCTGAGCGTTTCGAGGATTTCCCGCTGCGTGTAGGCCGTCGTCATGTCCCGCTATCTACTTTCTTTCCGCTCATCGCTCATCCAGGTTTGCCGCGGTGCGTTTCATCATATCCGGTTCACGGCGCGCAGCATGTCCTCGTACTGGAGAAAAACGCCCACGCCAAGAGGCTCGGCGCGCTTCTTGAGAATCGCCTTGAGCCCGGCGAGGTCCACGTCGCAAGCCGAGGGATCAATGACCATCATCATCGCGAAGTTTCCGTGGACGATGGTCTGGTTGATGTCCGCTATGTCGGCGCCATGTTCCGCCAGCACCTCCGAAAAGGCGTGAACTATCCCCTTCTGGTTGCGCCCCAGAACCGTCAGAACGGCGAGCCTGTGGTCGCCCGCGCCAGGCGCCGCCTCCCGCCGCTCTATAAGGCGGATGAGATCGGCCACCACCGCTTCGAGCACGGCTTGCGGCGGCTCGGGGCTCAGATGCCGCGCCAGGACTTCCGCCACTCCGTAGGCCAACGCTTCCCGGTCCATCTCTCGTCCCCCGTCAACAGCGCCCCTTACGGCGCGCGAACAGCATACCCGAACCCGGGCCGCGAAACAATGTCCGCGCGAAAGGAGAAGAAAGACATTATCGCCAGGCAGAAGACGCCGAGGGCACAGAGGAAGAGCAACCCAATTACTGATCCGAGAGGGCAGGGGGCTTCCTCTTTCGCTCTGTGCTGGCGAAGCCAGCCGGAGCGCTCCCTCTGCCCTTCGGGGCCTTCGGCACTCCTGCCTGCGCCGCGTTGCGACGCGGCAGGCGGGCGGCTTGGCGGAGCCAACCCTGGAGTGTGGCTTTCCCAGGGCTTCGGCCTCGCTGCTCTCCCGTCCCCACTTTGAAGAAGCCCTTCGCTGGACCGCCGGCATCACCGCCGCCGGAGTAGTAACCGCAGATGAACACGGATGAACACCGATAGCAATCGAAAAATAGCGGTCGGTGGCGGGCAGCGGCCGCCGCTTTTCTTGATTGCCGGTGGCGTGATTCTTTTTTCAGGTTTCGGCGTCGCCGCCGGGCCTCTCGCCAGCCTTTACATCTTCCCAGAGCGCGTCCATTTCGGCAAGGGTCATGGAAGAGAGATCGCGCCCCTGTTCGTGGGCCTTATGTTCGATGGCAGTAAAGCGCCGGATGAACTTGGCGTTGGCGACCTGGAGCGCGTCCTCCGGGTCGAGCTTGAGAAATCTGGAAAGGTTGACGAGCGCGAAGAGAAAGTCGCCGAGCTCCTCGCGCACGCGGGCGTTGTAGCCTGAAGCGACGGCTTCGTTCAGCTCGGCCCATTCTTCCTTGACCTTCTCCTCGACCTGGCGGCGTTCTTCCCAGTCGAAGCCGACGCGGGCGGCCTTCTGCTGCAAGCGGAAGGCCTTCAAGAGCGCGGGCAGAATTTTCGGGACTCCCGAAAGAGCGCTCACCGCTTTTCCGTCGCCGTTCTTTTCGGCCTTCTCGGTTTTCTTTATGGCTTCCCAGTTCTTGAGGACCTTCTCTGGCGTATCGGCGTCCACGTCTCCGAAGACGTGGGGATGGCGCCGGATGAGCTTCTCGTTTATGGAGCGCGCCACGTCCTCTATGTCAAAGGCGCCCTCCTCGCTGGCAATCTGCGCGTGAAAAACGACCTGCAAAAGAAGGTCGCCCAGCTCCTCGCGAAGCATTGAAGAGTCCTTGCGGTCAATGGCGTCAATGACTTCGTATGTCTCTTCAACAAGGTAGGTCTTGAGGTCCTCGCGGCTTTGCGACCTGTCCCACGGGCAGCCGCCCGGAGCGCGCAGGCGCGCCATGATCTTGGCCAATTTGGCAAATTCAGGGTGCCGTTCCCCCGCAGGCTTCAATGGCTCATTCATCTTTGCACTCCACCGAAAAAGACCGGCCACACGGCAGAAACCATGACGAGAAGAGCCGGCCCGCTATTTCTTTTCCAGAACAAGGGTCGCCGGGGTTCCGCTCCTGGCGGACGCCGGCGCGGCTTCCAGGTCCTCTGGAGAATTCGAAGAGACCGCCCCGCTCGCCGAAAGCCTCGCCAGGAGTTCGGCCCCTTGAGGAAGCTTGGCTCCGGTCATCGAATCGGCGCTCGTAATCGTGAACCGAACCGGAAAAGCCTCCGGCTTGAGTTTAACCACCGCAAGCGGGACCGTCCTGTCGTTCGGATCCCTCGCGATGACAAACAGCGTCGCGCCTTTTGGAAAACGCCCTGCCAGCGCGGGGGCAAGCACGACCTCTCCGCTGAACACCACCCCGGCGATATCCGCCTCTCGTGTCCCGCCGGCGCCATCCTTTGCGGCTTGCGGCTGGGCCATCTGGTTCATTCCCGAACCTTCCTTGGGAATGGGCGTGGCCGTTCGCGCGTTTTGCGGAGCATCAGGCGCCGGGCCTCTCGGCTTCACTTCGTTGCGAGAGCAGCCTGTCAGGAGCAACGCGGTCGCCGCGATGCACGGCATCAATAAAAAGCGAACCGAAGTCCGGCCGCCGTGGTTCATCTGGACTCTCCTTTCACCGCCCTCCAGAGGTAAAACAGCGCGTAGTTGGCGGAAAGTTCCATCATGGATTCCCGGTCCATCGGGAAATATATCTTGAAACTCCGTTCGACGCCCGGCCCGGCGACGCCGATCCAAACCGTGCCGGCGGGCTTGTCCGGCGTTCCTCCGGTGGGGCCGGCGACACCCGTCGTCGCAACCGCCCAGCTCGCGAGAAAACGCGCCCTCGCCCCCCGCGCCATGGCGAGAGCCGTCTCTTCGCTGACGGCGCCGTGTTTTAGAAGCGTCTCCTCCGGCACGCCTAGAAGCTTTTGCTTCGCCTCGTTGGCGTAAGCGGTGATGCTTCCCAGAAAATACCTTGAAGCACCAGCCGCAGAGACGACCTTTTGCGCCACGAGCCCGCCGGTGCAAGACTCGGCGACGGCAAGGGTGGCGCCCTTCTCCAGCAGGCTCTCGCCAAGAACCTCCGGCAGCGAGGCGCCGTCAAGGCTGACGAGATGAGCTCCCAGGCCTTTGGCAAGCGCCAGCCTGGCTTCGTTTTCCAGAGGCTCCGGCTCAACGGCGGGTGGCGCGGTGATCGTAAAAGTTATCTTGAGAATGCCGAGGGATGGAAGAATGGAAACGGCCACGCCAGGTTTATTGTACCAGGGGCGAAGCGTCTCTTCGGCCTGAACCTCCGCGATGCCCGCCACCGTGGCGCGCACGACTCGCGTTTGGGGACGGCCCGGAAACCGCGAAGCCAAACGGGACAACACCTCGTTGTCGAGAACGTCCCGAAACTATCTTGCCGTCCCTCTCAAGCCAGTTGCCGCAGGCCAGGCCAGCGTTGTTGGCAAGGGCTTCCGCCCCCTCGACGACCATCGCCTGCCGCCTGCCGAGCCGAGTGAGCGGACGCCCGCGCTCGGAAAGCCGCTTCTCAAGGACGGCCATCCAGCCGGCATCTTCGCGGACGCCCGATTTGAATAGACGGGCGGCGGCCTCTCGCGTTACGTCGTCTCCCGTGGGGCCTAGCCCGCCCGACGCAATCACGACGTCGTAAGAAGCAAGCGCCGCCTGCAACGCGGAGGCTATCGCGTTCTCGCTGTCTTCCACGCGGGCGATGAAACCGAGCGAAATGCCGAGTTCCATGAGCCTGAGCCTTGCGTATGGGCCGTTGGCGTCCCTCCGGCCGGGGTCAACCATCTCCGAGCCGACGATCAGCAAAGCCGCCGAAACCATGATCACTCCTTATCCACTAAATGCCCGTATCCATTTGCCCGCATAAGATCAGCGATCGCCTCGCGCACCTTCGTGGCCAGACCTTCCGCCGTTTGGCCGCAGGCCGGCAAAAGCGGCTCGCCGATGAAGATGCGCACCTTCCCCGGCTTGGGCAGAAGCGTCCCGGGCGGCCAGGCCTCCGCCGTTCCCAGAATCGCAAGCGGCACGACTTGGGCGCCGCTCTTCTTCGCGAAAAGCCCGACGCCCCGCTGCGCCGGCAGAAGCTCGCCGGTGCGAGAACGCTGGCCCTCCGGAAATATGGCAACGCACCCGCCGTTATGCAGAACCCGCATCACCTTTCGGACGGGGGCGGTCTGAAAAGGCTGCCCGGCCACTACTGGAATCACATCCATCAGCCTGGAAAAGAGGTAGAACACCCACTTGCGGAACATGGCGTCGGACATTACAAAGCGGACGCGCCTTGGCAATGCTATTCCAATCAGCGGCGGATCGGCGAACGAGAAGTGGTTCGCGGCGAATATCACCGCGCCTTTCCTGGGCACGCGCCTTGCGCCCTCGACGCTCAGCCTGAAGTAGGGCCACATTATCATTGTCGCTGCGGCCTTCGCGGCGGCGTACGCGGCGGTCTTGAGAGCCTCTCTGAGCTTTCGGAGCATTGAGGTGCCCTAACCCGGAAAGACCATCTCCGGGTGAATCTGCCTGCCGCTTATTTTTCCTATGGCGATGAAACGCTCGGACGGGCCGACGACCTTCAGCATCTGCCCCTGCGGCAAAGGCTGCGGTGGCGCCGGGATATTCTGCCCGTTGAAGAGCAGGCGCTCTTCCCGGTGGTTGGCCCTGTGGACAGGAAGGCCGAGGTCAACGCCGTCAAAGCCCATGAATCCGGGGCATTGAAAAGGATTCTCCAGCGGGTTGGCGTCCTTTGAGGCGAAAGGCCCTACCGCGGTTCTACGAAGCTGGTAACAGTAAGCCGGGCTTTGGACGAGCGCTCCCAGGTCCCGCGCAATCGCGCGCACGTAAGTTCCCGAAGAGCAGCGCAGGCGAAAATGCACGTCTGATTCGGAGACCGGCTCCACCGTGAAGTCGAAAATCTGGACGCTGACCGGCTGAAGCTCGACGGCGATTCCTTCCCTGGCCAGTTCGTAAGCGCGGCGGTTTCCGAGCCGCTTGGCCGAAAATGCCGGCGGGACTTGAAGCTGCGGGCCGATGAACTTGTTGGCGGCCGCTTGCCAGCCCGCGGCGTCGAGGCGCGGAAGCGGCCCGGTCCGGGTGACTTTTCCGTCGCAGTCGAAGCTGTCCGTCGCCATGCCAAAGCGGAGCGTCCCCTCGTAGCTCTTGTCCATCTTCTGAAAAAGCGCGGAGAGACGGGTCCCCTTGCCCAGAAGCAGGATGAGAAGGCCAGTGCAGAAGGGGTCGAGCGTTCCGCCGTGCCCCACCTTGAACTTGCGCGGCAAGAGCCTTCTTAAGGCGTCAACGCAGTCGTGCGACGTCATCTTCGGCGGTTTGTCCAGAAGGATCAGCCCGTCCCTTGCGGGCCCGCGCTCAGCGTCCACCGTTTTCTTCCCTGCGGATGGATTCCAGCAGAGTGTCAATCCGGCGCGCGCTCTCCTGCGCCTCGTCGTACTTGAAGGCAAGGTCAGGCAACTGCTTCAGCCTCAGGCGCGACGCCAGGAAATGGCGAAGCTCTTTCATGTTTTCGGCGATCGCCGCCTCGGCGCTTTTCGGATTGAGGGCGGGCTCCAAGACGGTGTAGTAAACCTTGGCCAGGGAGAGGTCATTGTTGATGGAGACCTCGGTGACGGTGACCCACTTGAGCCTTTCGTCGCCAAGTCCCGTCAGCAGGGCGTTGGAAATGGCATGTTTCAAAAGATCGGCCACCTTGTCGGATTTCGCGAACCGGCGCATCGTCTCTCCTGTATTCAGAAACCGGGCGCGGCTTTGGGCGCGAGAGCGCGGGAATCGAGGGCCGCTTTCGGCCCGGCGCCCGGCGGCAACTCGCTCACGGCGCGGTTCAGACGCCGAGCGTGC
The DNA here is from genome assembly GCA_037444385.1 of Acidobacteriota bacterium. Taxonomy (GTDB): domain Bacteria; phylum Acidobacteriota; class UBA4820; order UBA4820; family DSQY01; genus JAEMPZ01. The sequence goes on from JBBIMN010000016.1 coordinate 12,660, forward strand.
GCGCCTCCATCTGCGTTTCGAAGGCCTCTATGACGTCCCCGGGCTTCATGTCGTTGTAGTTTTCAATTCCTATGCCGCACTCGGTGCCCTCTTTGACCTCGGAAGCGTCATCCTTGAAGCGCTTCAGTGAAGACAGTCTCCCAGTGTGGACGATCACGTTGTCCCTCAAGAGACGGACCTGCGCGGAGCGCGACACGTGGCCATCGCTCACGACGCATCCGGCGATCGTTCCCACGCCTGAAACCTTGAATATCTGTTTTACATCCGCGTGCCCAAGCATGACTTCTCGCTCGATAGGCTTGAGCATTCCGGTCAGCGCCTGCTTCAGCTCGTCCACCAGGTCGTAGATTACGGTGTAGAGCTTGATGTCCACTCCTTCCGATTTGCCCAGTTCGGCCGCCTTCCTGTCCGGACGCACGTTGAAACCGATGATAACCGCCCCGCTCGCGGCCGCGAGAAGAACGTCGCTTTCCGAAACCGCGCCGACGCCGTTGTGGACGACCCGGACCTTTATCTCCTCGGTGGAGCAATCCGCCATCTGCTTGGCAACCGCTTCAAGCGACCCTTGGACGTCCGCCTTAAGAATCAGCGCCAGCTCCTGCATCTCTCCCTGCTGGATCTGGCCGAAAACGCTGTCCAGGCTCACTCTCGCGGTGCGCAGGCTCCTGGCCTTGTCCTGCTCCTTTCGGTACTCGGCGACTTGCCGCGCCTTGGCCTCGTCCTCCATTCCCTGGAACGTGGCGCCAACCGCCGGCACTTCGGAAAATCCCAGCACCTCGGCCGGCGTGGACGGCCCGGCGGATTCGATCTTGGCTCCCTTGTCGTCGAACAGCCCCCTGACCCTTCCGTATGTCGAGCCGCACAGGAAAAAATCGCCAACACGCAGCGTGCCGTCCTGAACAAGCACCGTGGCCACGGGGCCGCGGGAGCGGTCGAGCCGGGCCTCGAGCACGGTGCCGCTGCACGGCTGGCTTGGTATGGCCTTCAGGTTGAGCATGTCGGAGACCAGCGTGACCATTTCAAGAAGCTCCTCTATGCCCTCCCTCTTCTTCGCCGAAACGGGGCGCCAGACCACGTCTCCGCCCCAATCCTCGGTCAGAACGCCTTGCTGGCTGAGCTCGCGCTTGACCCTGTCCGGGTCGGCCCCGGGCTTGTCCATCTTGTTGATGGCCACGATGATGGGAACGTTGGCGGCTCTGCAGTGGTTGATGGCTTCGATGGTTTGCGGCATGACGCCGTCATCGGCCGCCACCACGAGGATGACTATGTCCGTGACTTTCGCGCCGCGCGCTCTCATGAGCGTGAAGGCCGCGTGGCCGGGCGTGTCCAGAAAAACGTAAGGCCGGTCCTTATGCACCACCTTGTAGGCGCCGATGTGCTGCGTTATGCCGCCGAACTCCTTGCCAGTGATGTCAATGTTGTGGATGGCTTCCAAAAGCGAGGATTTGCCGTGGTCCACGTGGCCCATGACGGTGACGACGGGCGCCCGCGTCACGCGCTCCGCGTCGCTCGGCGCTTCCTGGGTGAGCGTCAGTTCGTCCTCGAACGAGATCACCTCCGCGGCGAAGCCAAACATATTGCTGACCTGAACGGCCACGTCGGCCTCCAGCGGCTGGTTGATCGTGACCATGACGCCCTGCATCATCAGTTTGGCGATGACGTCTCTGACTTTCTGGTTCAGCTTTTCCGCCAGTTCCTTGACCGTGATGCCCTCGCGGATGAAAACGGCCTCTCCGGTTTCCGCGCTGGCGCGGGCATCGGCAAGCTCCTGCTCGAGGCGTTCCCGCCTGTCAACTCGCGCCTGCTGCTTTTCGAACCGGCGCTCCCTCTTCGTCTTGCGCCTAGAGTCCAGCGAGGGCGGAGCGTATGGCGAGGGACGCTGCGACTGGGGAGGGGGCGGAGGAGGAACCGGCCGCAAAGCCTGGAGCGCGGCGTCCTTGGCTGCCGCCTCCATCGCCGCCGCGGAGGGCGTTCTGTCGTAAACGTGCTTCTGCGCGGCTTTGCGCTCGCGTTCAAGGTGCAACGGCGCCAACACCGGCTGCGGCCCCGGCGGCGGGGCCTTGACGCCCGGCCCGTAGTGAATTTTAGGGCCTCTGGGCCCCTGTGGTTGCGCTTGCCGGTGAACCAGCGGAACTCCCGCGGGCCTTACAACGGGCTGGGGGGGCATGGCCGTGGGCACCGGCTCGCTCTGCTTCAGGTCCTCCGGCCGGCTCTCTTCGTGCCCGGCGGCCAACGGTGGTTCCGGCGCAAGTTGGGGCGCTGGAGGCTCCTCCGGCTTCGCCTCGGCCTTGGCGGGCTTCGCCGCGGTTTTTGCAGGTTTGGCCTTTTCCACGGGCGGCAGGGCCGCTTTGGCCTTTTTGGGAGCGGCCGCCTCCGTTACGGGTTCTGCCTCTTTTTCCTTCTGTGGCTCCTGCCGCGTCTTTTTCGGCGGCTTGGCCTCCACCTGTTCCTCTTCCGGCTCCACGGCCTTTGGAACCCGGGGTTCGGGCTTCGGAGCAGCGGCCGCCTCGCGCGAAAGGGCGGATAGAGGGCGAGTCGCCCTGAAGACCGTGTGCCCCGCCTGTTTTGAAACCTCCTGGACAATGGGCCCGCGGATCTCGTCAGCCTTGGGCTTCGGCTCCGCCCCGCCAGCGGATGGAGCCGCCGCCGCTTCGTGAACGCCGGCCTCCGGTTTCGTTGAAGCGGCCTTTTTCTGCGCCGGCTTCGCGGCTTCGCTCTTCCTGGCGGAAGCGGGCGATTTGGCTTTTGTCGTTTTCGCGCCGCCCTTCAAAGCATCCAGCGCCGATTCATCAACCGTTGACAGGCTTGACTTCACTTCAAAACCCAGAGCCTTGAGCTTATCAACAAGTTCTTGTGGGGCGATGCCGGCCTTCTTGGCCAGCTCGTGAACGCGGACTTTTGCCATGGTTTACTGTTGCCCCCCTTCTTGAGAACCGGGCCCGCCCTCGCTTTGCTCGTTGGTTTCAGGCGCCGGTTCTTGAGCCCCGCCACCCGCTTCCGGGCCCTGGCTCAAAGACCAGGCGCGCAGATGCGCGAGAATGCGCGGGCCCACTCCGGAAATTTCCGAAAGCGCCTCGTCCGAAACCTGCGCCAGAGTTTGCGGAGTGCCCCAGCCCCTCTTCGCCAGGGCTTCCACCACTTTGACCGGCACGCCTGGGACGTCGGGCAGCGTGATGAAGGACTCTTCGGCCGCCTGCGCCTCGCCGGGCTCCGAAGCGGCCGTGGCATCTACATCCGTTGAGGCATGGGCTTCGCTTCCCATCATCGTGCCCATGGCCTGAAGCAGCTCGTCCTTCTTGGCGCCCTCGCTCTTGACGTCCAACTCCCATCCGACAAGCTGGCCGGCCAGGCGGACGTTCTGGCCCCGCTTGCCGATAGTGAGGGAGAGCTGGTCCTCCGGTACGATGACCTCCATCCTCTTGGAATCGGGATCGGAAATCACCACCCTCGTGACCTGGGCGGGAGCTAGCGCCGATTTGACGAACTCGGACAGATCCTCCTTGTAGGGAATGATGTCAATCTTCTCGCCCTTCAGCTCGCGCGTCACCGCTTGGACCCTCATTCCCCTCATGCCGATGCACGCGCCGATGGGATCAACGTCCCTGTCCTTGGAATAGACGGCGATCTTCGTCCGCTCGCCGGCCTCTCGCGCCAGGCACTTGATGCCCACGGTGCCATCGTAGATCTCCGGAACCTCCTGTTCGAAGAGCTTCGCCACGAATTCCGGCGCGGCCCTGCTCAGCAGGATCTGGCTGCCCTTCGTGTTTTCGCGCACCTCGAGAATCATGGCGCGCAATCTGTCGCCCTGGGCGAAGCGCTCGCCCCTGCACTGTTCGGAGGCCGGAAGGAGGGCCTCCGTGCGCCCCACGTCAACTATGACGCTCCGCTTCTCGATGCGCTTGACGACGCCGTTGATGATGGTCCCGACCCTGTCCTTGAATTCGGAGTAGATGATTCCCCGTTCGGCCTCTCTGATTTTCTGGGTCAGGACCTGCTTGGCCTGCTGCGCGGCGATGCGGCCCATGTAGGGCGTCGTTTCAAGCGGAAATTCCAGGACGTCTCCGGCGCCAACGCCGGGAGCGATAGCCTGCGCCTCATCGAGGGGGAGCTGAGACAGGGGATCCTCGACCTCCGGCCCTTCGACCACGGTCTTTTTATTGAAAACCTCGACTTCGCCGGTCTCAAGATTGAAGTGCCCGACGAAGCTCTCCTGCGAACGAAGGACGCGCTTGGCGGCGGCGGCCATCGCCTCCTCGAGCGCCGATATTACGATCTCGCGGTCAATCCCCTTCTCC
>JBBIMN010000017.1:0-4406 GCA_037444385.1 Acidobacteriota bacterium
TCGCTTCTTGCCTGCTCCAGCGTGGCGCGCGCCTGTTTGACGGTTTGGCGAACGGAATCTGATGCGCCCGGGTTGTCGAGCGCGTCTATGAGTTTCGCCGCTTTTGCAATGGCCCGCTCGGCCTTGACTTGCGGGTTGGAGTTGAGCCGCCAATAGAAGTAGCCTCCCCCCAGTCCGCCGCCAATTACGAGGACCAGCACCAGGATGGTGATTACATCCCTGTACCTGACTACGACCCAATCAATGTCTCGCCTTCTATCGGCTGCCATGGCTGACCTCTCCCTTACCATACTATCATAGACGAAATCCAGCTCCGGCTCAACAGCCCGCCGGACCACTTCCAAAGGGAAAGGCTTTCAGCCGCCGCGCAAGGCGGCCTCTTCCATCAACCCCCGGCGTATGATATCGTTCTTCAACGGAAAGGGGCAGATGCCTAAACCCAAGCCTCCAGCCACGCCTTCCGCAGAGCCCCACCCGCTGATCAGGCTGGTGGACCGCGCGAACGTTCCGGTGCATGTCGCTATCATCATGGACGGCAATGGCCGCTGGGCCAAGGCGCGCGGCCTTCCTAGAATCGAAGGCCACCGGGCCGGCATTGAAGCCGTCAAATCAGCCGTGGAGGCGGCGCAGGACCTTGGCGTCCGCTACCTCACGCTGTATGCCTTCTCCGTTGAAAATTGGAAGCGTCCGGAGGCGGAGGTGAGAGCGCTTTTCCAGCTCCTGAGGCGCTACTTGAAGTCGCAGGCCAAACGGATGGAGGAGACTAAGATTCGTTTTCGCTCAATCGGGCGAAGGCAGGATCTGCCGAGTGACGTGCGCTCGCTTCTTGACCAGTTTGAAGAACAGACGAGGCAGGCGGCCGGCCTGACGCTGACGCTCGCTCTTTCCTATGGCGGAAGAACCGAGATCGCCGACGCCTGCTCGCTCTTGGCCGCCGAGGCGGTCCAAAGGGGCCGGAGCGAGCCGGTTACTACCGAAATGCTGGCCGCCCACCTGTACGCGCCGGACCTCCCCGATCCCGACCTGTTGATTCGCACCAGTGGCGAATTCAGGGTGTCGAACTTCCTGCTTTGGCAGATCGCTTACGCGGAGATTGCAATCCTGGACGTCTTCTGGCCCGATTTTGGCAAACAGCACTTCTACGAGGCGGTCCTCGATTACCAGCGGCGAGATAGGCGCTATGGAGGAATCGGAAGCTCCCGTTCCGCCGGGCCTGGAGAAAACGGCGGGAGCGGCCCGTGAAGCGCGTCCTCACCGCCGCCGTTCTCCTGCCTGTTTTCTTTGCCGCGGTTCTGGCGCCTAGTTCAATTTGGTTCGCCGCTCTTGCTGCGCTTGCGAGCCTTTTGGCCGCCCGCGAATATTTCGGCCTGGCCGAGGCCTTGGGCCAGCGGCCATTTCGCGCGGCCGGCTACGCGTGGACGCTTCTTGCCCTTCTGTCGGCCTGGGTTCCAGAGCGCGTGCCGCCAGTGGCTGTAAATGTTGCCGCTGTCGTGGCCGTAAGCATTCTGGCGCTCTTGTCAAGAATGGATCTGGCCCAGGTGCTGGGCTCGGTGGCGGCTACGGCATTTGGGGCTTTTTACCTTGGAATGCTCCCAGGATGCCTGCTGGCCTTGAAGGGCCTGGGCCAAAGCCGCGGAACGGGATTTGTTCTTCTGACGTGCACCGCCGTCTGGGCTGGAGATTCATTCGCCTATTACGGTGGCCGCCTTTTTGGCAAACACAAGCTCGCGCCGCGTGTTTCGCCTAAGAAAACATGGGAGGGGGCGCTCGCCGGCGTTTTGGGTTCGTTGGCCGCTGGCGTGGTGGCCTCGGCGGCGTATTTTCAAGAACTCCCTGTGTTCCACGCCCTTGCCATATGCGCGCTGGTTTCGGTTGCCGGCCCGCTCGGCGACCTTTTCGAATCGGCGCTCAAGCGCGGTGCCGGCGTTAAGGACTCATCCTCGCTGCTCCCTGGCCACGGAGGAGTTCTTGACCGCCTGGACAGCCTGCTCTTCGCGGCCCCCGCCGTATTTCTATACCAACAGGTGCTGTTGCCATGACGGGAGTCGTTGTCCTTGGGTCAACTGGAAGCGTTGGCGAGACGGCGCTTCGCGTGCTGGAACAACACGCCGAAAGATTTTACGTGGTTGGGCTGGCGGCCGGCAAACGCGTCAAGCGGCTGGCGGAACAGATCGCCAAGTTCAAGCCTCTTGCCGTCTCGGTGACGCGGGCAGAGGACGCCACGCTTTTGAAGGAGCGCTTCAAAGAGGTCGAGGTTTACAGCGGGCCGGAGGGGCCGGTCCGCCTCGCCGAGCGGCCCGAGGCGCGCACGGTGGTCGCGGCGATAGTGGGTTCACAGGGGCTCCCATCAACATTTAGAGCTGTCCAGATGGGCCGCCGTCTAGCTCTCGCAAATAAGGAGACGCTGGTGATGGCGGGACGCCTCGTTTTCGATGCCGCGCGCAAAAGCGGCGCCGAACTTCTGCCCGTGGACAGCGAGCACTGCGCCATCTTTCAGTGCCTTCAGGGCGAAAAAGCGAGCTCCGCGCGCCGGTTGATCTTGACCGCTTCAGGCGGCGCGTTGCGCGATTTGCCGCTCAAGGCCCTTCCGGAGGCAACGGTGGAGCAGGTTCTTCGTCATCCAACGTGGAAGATGGGCCGCAAGATCACCGTTGACTCGGCCACGATGATGAACAAGGGGCTTGAAATAATAGAAGCCCATCATCTCTTCAAAGTACCGATGGAGCAAATCGGCGTTTTAATCCATCCTCAGAGCGTCGTCCACTCCATGGTGGAGTTTCGGGACGGCTCTTTGATCGCGCAGATGGCGAGTCCCGACATGGCGCTGCCGGTGCAGTTCGCGTTGACCTACCCGGAGAGAGTGGAGGGGATGGTGGCGCCGCTCGACCTCGCCAAAGGGCCTCCGCTGACCTTTTTCGAGGCCAGCGCTAATCGCTACCCGTGCCTTGCGCTTGCGCGGGAGGCCGCCTCCACTTCCGAGGCGCACGCCATAACGCTCAACGCCGCGAATGAAGTGGCGGTGCAGGCCTTTCTGGACGGAAAACTGCGTTTCGGCGAAATGGCCGGGCTCATCAGCGGCGTTCTTGATGAGACGGAGGCTCGCGCGCCCGGCGCCGTGAATGAAGTGTTGGAACTCGATGCAACGGCCAGGCGGCTCGCGCACGAGCGTCTCGCGAGGATATAAGGACTGACAATGCATCTGGCCGGATCTGTTGTCTTCTCCATGGCCGTCTTTCTGGCCGTCATCGGAGTGATCGTTCTTTTTCACGAGATGGGTCACTACCTGGTTGGACGTCTTTTCGGCTTCGCCATCGAGGCGTTCTCAATCGGCTTCGGCCCGAAGATTCTCGAGAAGAGGGGCCGCTACAATCTATGGCAGCTTAGGTGGATTTTGGCTGGAGGCTACGTCAAGTTCGCGGGCGAGCTTGACAACCCCGAGGAACTTCCAGAGGGCGTGCCAAGAGAAGCGCTTTTCGCCAACCGCAAACGGTGGCAGCGATTTCTCGTCCTCGTTGCCGGTGTGGCCTCGAACGTGCTGCTGGCCTACGTTCTTTTCGCCGGGCTGGCGTTTTACGGCGTCGAGGAGAACATAAACCGTGACCGGCCGGCGGTCATAGGCTGGGTGGCTTCAGGCTCCCCGGCGGAGAAGTCGGGACTGCGTCCTGGCGACACCATAGTCTCGGTTGACGGACGCCGCGTGCGCAACTGGGAAGAGGCCCAGCAGGAGATTTACACGCTGATGTCCAAGCCCTACGTTCTCGGTTATTCGCGGGACGGCAAGGAACTGGACGTAACCGTGACTCCCGTCACCGTTGAGTTCCTGCGCCAACCGATGGGCGCGATCGGCGTTGCCGCGGCCGTCCCCGCGGTCATTGGTTCGGTTGCCAGTCCTTCGGCCGCCATGGACGCCGGGCTTCGGCCCCTTGACGTTATCCTCGATGTCGGAGGAACAAAGGTCCAATACTGGGATCAGGTCCAGCAGGCGCTTGCAGACAACAAAGGAACGCCGGTCGCACTTAAAGTGAGGCGCGGGCAAGAGATAATCACCCTGGAGGCCACGCCGCGCTACGTTCCCGAAGACAAGCGTTATCTCCTGGGCGTCAGGCCGCAGGAGCAGGTCTTCATCCGTTATCCTTTTCCAGCCTGCCTCTTCAAAGCAGGCGGCCTTATCGCTGACAACTCAACGCTGGCATTCAGAACCTTCGCGAAACTGGCTGAAAGAAAGATGCCTCTGAGCGCGTTGTCCGGGCCTCCCACGCTGGCTTATATTTCAGGCGAGGTCGCGCGAACCGGCCTGTACAACCTTCTTTATCTGGTCGCTGTGATCTCGGTGCAGATAGGAATATTCAATCTGCTTCCCGTGCCCGGCCTGGATGGCGGCCACGTGTTCGTCCTCGCGATAGAGG
>JBBIMN010000017.1:4416-16588 GCA_037444385.1 Acidobacteriota bacterium
AGCGCGATCTGCCGCTGATAGTCAAGGAGTGGATCATGCGCGTGGGCTTCGCCGCGCTGATTCTTCTCTTCGCCGCGATAATCGTCCTGGACGTGATGAAGTTTTTCTGATCATTGCGATGACGGACTGGGACAACATCCTCGAACGGTGGGGCAGGCTTATTCCGATAAAGATTGCGGGCAGGACTTTTCGCGTTCCAGAGAACAACCTGCTGCTGAGGTGTCTTCAGTACCTGGAGCCGGAAAGGGTTTCCTATGGGGACTTCTGCTGGAACGCCGAATGCAATCATTGCAAGTGCGTTCTTTGCCGCGGCGGGGCAAGGCAGGAGATCCTCTGCTGCCAGACGGTGGTTCGCGAGGGCGACGCGCTTGTGGAGTTGTCCCCGGAGATCTCCCGCTGTATTAAGCCAGGAAAGAGCGCTGAATGACTCCACGGTTGATTGGCCTTTCGAAGCGTGGCGCCGCCGCCCGTTTGGCGGAGTGTGTGAAAAAAGCGGACGGGCCTTTGGTGCTCGCTGGCAATGCGCCTCTTTTCCCCCCTCCTCCCGCCGAAGACCTTCTTGGCTTCGCGTTTCCAGTCATTGGCGTTCTGGAAGGCGCTATGAGCGGCCTTTGGGCCGAAGCTTTTCTGGCGTGCGACGTCCTCTTCGCCAAGCCGCCGTCCGCCCTTGTTTTCAGCGGCGGCGATCTCTGGCCGGCGCTTCTTGAGATTCGTCTTGGAAGCGCGGCTTCCGGGCGTCTCATTTTTTCGCGAGGGGCGCTCTCTTTCTCCCGCATGGAACATTCTGGATGGGCAAGGCGCGGAGGGGCGCGCGAGGCCATGCAATGGTTGGAAGGCCGTTCGGCCGAAGCTCTCAAGCTCCTGAGGCCCCTTTTGTACAAGGAGGCGGCGTTGCCGGTGCCGCCGGCCCTGGCGCTCGAACGAAGTGCCTTCGCCATGGCGTGGGCGAAAAGCGACGCCCGCGAAGGGGCAAAAAGCTTCCTTGAAAAGCGCGCTCCAAGTTTTTCATCGTAACAGTCGCAACTTCTCCCGCTCGTGTGTACAATAGGCATGTGCGCGCCGTGCCCGGCGCGGCCGCGAATTGCTTTTTGGGAGAATATCCAACAAGGAGAGACGATGGATTTTGCGCTGACTTCCGACCAGCAGATGATCAAGCAGATGGTGCGCGATTTCGCCGAAGCGAAGATTCGCCCCGGCGTCACGAAGCGCGACGAGGAAGAGAAATTTGTCGGGGAGCTTCTTCCAGGCATGAGCGAGCTTGGCCTTCTGGGGATGCTCGTCCCTGAAAAGTACGGCGGTTCCGGGCTTGACAACGTCTCCTATGCTCTAGCCATAGAGGAACTGGCGCGCGTCTGTCCTTCAACCGCGGTAACGGTTTCGGTAACGAACTCGGTCTGCCAGGACCCGATCCTTCTTTTCGGAAACGAGGAGCAGAAGCGCAAGTACCTGCCGCCGCTCGCCAAGGGCGAGCAACTTGGAGGCTTCTGCCTTACCGAGCCCGGTTCCGGCTCGGACGCGGCGGCGCTGAGGACGCGCGCGGAAAAGCGGGGCGACGCGTACGTTCTCAACGGCGCGAAGGCCTGGATTACCAACACCCATTTCGGGAAGGTCTTCATCGTTCTGGCCTCGACCGATTTTTCGAAGGGTTCCAAGGGAGTCTCCGCTTTCATCGTAGAATCGTCCCTCCCTGGTTTTCAGTTCCTTCCAGTGGAGCACAAGATGGGGCTTCGGGCCTCGATAACGTCGGGCATCTCCTTCGAGAACTGCGAGGTTCCCGCTGAAAACCTGCTGGGCGCCGAGGGAATGGGCCTGCGGGTCGCGCTGGCCACGCTCGACGGCTCGCGCGTCGGCATAGCCGCGCAGGCCACCGGCATCGCGCAGGGCGCCTTCGAGGAGGCGGTCCGCTATTCTGGCCAGCGCGAAACCTTCGGCAAGCCGATAAGGGACCACCAGGCGGTGGGGTTCATGATAGCGGAGATGGGAACGGAGATCGAAGCGGCGCGCCTGTTGACGCTCAAAGCCGCCGTGCTGAGGGACGCCAAGGGGCACGGCCTTTCCTGCGCCTCCAGCATGGCGAAGCTCTTCGCGAGCGAAGCGGCGAAGCGGGTTTGCGACGCCGCCGTTCAGATTCACGGCGCTTATGGCTACAGCCGGGAGTATGCGGTGGAAAGGTTCTACCGGGACGTTCGCGTGACGACCATTTACGAGGGCACGAGCGAGATCCAGCGGATGGTGATCGCCCGCTCGGTCTTGGAGCAATGATCAGGAGAGCCATCAATGACCTATGATCCGCAAGCGACGGAGGCCCGCATCCAGGAACGCTGGCAACGGGCCGGCCTCTTCGCCGCGAAAGAGATGCCGGGCGTTCCAAAGTACTACTGCCTCGAAATGTTCATGTATCCGTCCGGCCGGATTCACATGGGCCACGTCCGCAATTACACCATCGGCGACGTCGTCGCCAGGTTCCACAGGATGCGAGGGGAGAACGTCCTGCATCCGATGGGGTTTGACGCCTTCGGCCTTCCGGCCGAGAACGCGGCGATAAAGGGCCAGGCCCACCCGAAGGAGTGGACGGACGCGAACATCGCCTCGATGAAGCGGCAGCTTGAGAGGCTTGGCCTGATGTACGACTGGGACAGGGAGATAAGGACCTGCGAGCCGGAGTACTACCGCTGGAACCAATGGTTCTTCATAAAGATGATGAAGCGCGGCCTCGCCTACAAGGCCAAGCGAAGGGTCAACTGGTGCCCGGACTGCGCGACCGTCCTCGCGAACGAGCAGGTGGAGGAGGGTAGCTGTTGGAGGTGCCACAGCGCCGTCGAGCTTAAAGAGATGGAGCAGTGGTTTTTTCGCATCGGCGATTACGCGCAGGAGCTGTTGGACAGCCTGGAGACGCTCTCCGAATGGCCTTCGGAGGTCGTGGCCATGCAGCGGAACTGGATCGGTCGCTCGGAGGGCGCCTTCGTCAGCTTCGCCGTTGACGGCGGGCCCGGTAACATCCGCGTCTTCACCACGCGCATAGACACGATCTACGGCGCAACTTGCGTGGTGCTCGCGCCGGAACACCCGCTCGTCGAGGCGCTCGCCACGCCGGACCGAAGGGATGAGGTTGACGCCTTCCGCGCGGCGATGCGGTCGCAGAGCACGCACGACCGCGCCACGTCGAAAGAGAAGAAGGGGGTCTTCACGGGCGCGTTTGCCGTCAACCCGTTTTCCGGTGAAAAAGTCCCTGTCTACATCGCCAACTTCGTCCTGATAGAGTACGGCACGGGCGCGATCATGAGCGTGCCGGCCCACGACCAGCGCGACTTCGAGTTCGCCAGAGCCCACGGCCTTCCCATCCGCGTCGTCGTCCAGCCGGGCGGCCTTGACGTATCCAGCATGACGGAAGCTTCGCCGCTGGACGGCGTCCTTCAGGAGAGCGGCCCTTTCACGGGCATGGACAACCAAGAGGCGATGAAGGAGATGGCCGCCAAGGCGAAAGCCGGTGGTTTCGGCGAACAGGCCGTCACCTTCAGGCTCAAGGATTGGGGCATCTCCAGGCAAAGGTACTGGGGCACTCCTATTCCAGTCATCAACTGCGAAACCTGTGGAACGGTTCCGGTTCCAGAAGGCGATCTCCCCGTCCTGCTTCCTTACGACGTCCCCTTCACCGGCCTTGGCGAAAGCCCGCTCGCGCGCGCCCCGCGGTTCGTCAATGCCAAGTGCCCGAAATGCCAAAAGGCGGCGCGCCGCGAAACCGACACGATGGACACCTTCGTGGATTCCTCCTGGTACTTCCTCCGCTACGCGAGCCCGAAGGAGGACAAGAGGCCCTTCGACCCGGAAGCGGCGGGCTACTGGGCGCCGGTTGACTTTTACATCGGCGGCATCGAACACGCCACGATGCACCTGATATACTTCCGCTTCTTCACGATGGTCCTTAGAGATTTGGGGCTCGTTCCCTTCGGCGAGCCGGCCAAGAGGCTCATGTGCCAGGGCATGGTGATCAAGGATGGCGCGAAGATGTCCAAGAGCCTCGGCAACATCGTTGACCCCGACGCGATGATCGAACGCTACGGCGCCGACGCCGTCAGGCTCAACATTCTCTTTCTCTCTCCGCCGTGGGACCAGTTGGACTGGAAAGAATCGGGAGCGGAGGGCGCGGCGCGCTTCTTGAACAGGGTTTACGATCTTGTCGAGGAGGCGGCGCCGAAGCTTGAAGGCGGGACGGACGTGCCCCAGGATGGCGAGGCCTTGCTTTTGAGGCGCAAGACCCACCAGGCGATGGAGCGTGTCACGACAGAACTCTCGCGCAGGCTGAAGCTGAACACCGCGATCGCCGCATTGATGGAACTTTGCAACGCCCAGCAGGCCTTTGTGTCCGGCTTCCGCGCCACGCCACGGGAACGTTTCGCCCTCAAGGAATCGCTTGAAGCGCTGGTCATGATGCTCTCTCCGTTCGCGCCCCACCTTTGCGACGAACTGTGGGAGAAGCTCGGCCACGAAGGCTTTCTGGCTAAGGGGCCATGGCCCTCCTTCGACCCCGGGATCGCGAGGGAAGATGAGGTGACCCTCGCGGTGCAGGTCAACGGGAAACTGAGAGGCCAGGTCACGATGCCGCTGGGCGCTTCTGACGAAGCAGTGCTGGCCACGGCCAAATCAAACCCGAAGGTCAAGGCGCACATTGACGGAAAAGTCATCGTCAAGGAGTTCGTCGTAAAAGACCGGATAGTCAACCTGGTCGTAAAAGGGTGAAAGAAGGTTAGGCGTAAGACGTTAGACGCAGCCGCCGGCTGCTGCCCGGCCGAAAAACCAAAGGCCAATTAACCGCAGATTGGCACAGATGGACGCGGATAAGGAAGGAAGCGAGAGATGAGCTTTGAGAGAAAAAGAGGTGCCTCCCTTCATACTTGCTTTGTAGCCGGCTTCTGCCTTCTCTCCTTCCCGGCCCTCCTGGCCTGCGGCTACCACCTTCAGGGAAGAGGAGGCGCGCTCCCGCCTGCCATAAAGACGATGGCGGTCATTCCCTTCGACCGGCAGATCCCGGTCATGGAGCTTGACCAGCGCGTCACCGAAGCCGTCACGCGCGAACTGGTCCAGCGCGCTAGGATAAAGGTTCAATCAACCTCCGCCGGGGCTGACGCCGTGCTTACGGGAACGCTGACCGCTTACGCCGCGTCGCCGGTCTCCTACGACCCGGTGACGGGCCTTGCCAACCGCTTCCGTGTCATGATGGCCGCGAGGGTCACCGTCACCGGCTCGGAGGGAAAAGTGCTCTTCAAATCGGACGGCTTCATGTTCGAGGAGCTTTACGAACGCTCCGCCCTGCCCTCGGCTTCTATTTCCGACGAAGCCGTGGCCTACGACGTCATCGCCCGCGACTTCGCCCGCTCCCTCGTCAGCGCCATCATGGAGGGCGGGACGTGATAGGTGAATCGCGCCCCCGGTGCTCTTGTAGGGGCATTCGCGTTCGGAGCAGGCCTATAGCGGGTGGTAGAAACGGAACTGATCCACTTGTATCGTTATGTTCCCGCTCCGCGTCGCGACGTCGAGATGACAATCGGCGTTTTGATTTTCATAGTTGAATACATGATCACTTTCTCTTGTTGCTGGTGGCAGTTCACTTGATATCCTGCCGGAATCCGCGCGGAGCGAACCGGAAAGCAGCAGGTCGCGAGGCACCGTCATCCGAACGCTGGCTGAACGGGTTTCCACCTTCATATCCTGAGCCACGCCATCAATAGAAAGTTTTCCCTTGTCCAGAGTTCCTTGAAGCGTTTTCACGGTTCTTGTGAAGCTGAGGTTAATGTCCTCGCAGTCGGTCCGAACGTCAATGCCGTCGGCGGCGCCATTAACGGCAATCCTTCCGGTATGCGTCTGAAAGCGGACGCTGGTGTCCCCCAGGTCACCTTTCAGCGTACATCTCCCCGATAAAGTCACGGCCCAAATATTCATGCCGGGCGGAATGCTCACTGTAACTGTGCCATAATAGCCAGGAGTCGCTTCGCCAACGAAAAAATTGGGGAGCGCTTTTGGGTCCCACACCTTGTCAGGCTCCGCGCGATGCTTTATATCATTGACAAATATATACTCCCTTTGTCCATACTCAACAAACGTGGGCTGATATGCCTGCATACGATACTTCGGGTCAAAGGCGGTAATCTCCATGCGAATGTCAATCTTTATATTTGCTCTTGGCTCGACCTTGATCACGACGTCTTGAAACTCAGCGACAATGTAGAAGGTTCCCCCTGGCTTAAAGGGCATTTCCTTGCTGGCGGTCATAGTAGCACTGCGGTCATTAGCCAGTCCTGCCAAACTGATGCTTGCAAGAAAAAAAGTCCAAGCCAACCTTCCGGCCATCTTGCTCCTCCTATCCACAGCCTCGCGCTCCGGTGGTCGAAGCCGGGCATGGTCCGCGGCACCAGCGGCGCCATCTCTCGCCGCAAATCATACCACCCGCGTCATCCGGGCACAACTCCGGCTTTGGCGCTACTCGTTTGATTCATCCTGATCTAGGCCGCTCTGGCGCGGCGAGACTGCCGCGGCGCGCCAGTGCCCCGCAAGGACAAATCCCGGAGAAGCCAGCATGGCGCGGGTGGGGACAATCTCTTTCTTTCATCCCTCATTCCTCATCTCTCATCCATATCCTTTCGCTCCCGTTGCGGTTGCCGGCGCGGGGGCGTATAATCTCTCCTTGTATTGGCGGAAGGCACGCAACGCAATTCCTTTGAGGAGGATCCGATGAACAAAGCGAAGATCACCGTTGTAGGGGCGGGCAACGTTGGGGCGACGACGGCGCAGCGCATCGCCGAGAGCGGGCTTGGCGACGTGGTGTTGATTGACATCGCCGATGGCATAGCGAAGGGCAAGGCGCTTGATCTGTGGGAGGCCGCGCCGGTGATGAAGCATGACTGCCGTGTCGTGGGAACCGGAGACTACGCCGACACGAAAAACAGCGACATCGTCGTGATGACGGCCGGAATCGCGAGAAAACCGGGCATGAGCAGGGACGACCTGGTCCAGACCAACTTCAACGTCGTCAAGGCCTGCACCGAGAACTGGATGAAGTACTCCCCGAACGCAATGATCATCATGGTTACGAACCCGCTGGACGTGATGGCCTATACGGCCTGGAAGGTCTCGGGTCTGCCGAAACACCGCGTGGTAGGCATGGCGGGTGTCCTCGACACCGCCAGGTTCCGCTCCTTCATCGCGATGGAGCTGAACGTCTCGGTTGAGAACATCACCGCCTTCGTTCTCGGCGGCCACGGCGACGACATGGTGCCGTTGGTCCGTTACACGAACGTTGCTGGCATACCGCTTTCGGAGCTGATGCCCGCGGAGAAGATCGAGGCCATCGTCAAGCGCACGCGCGGCGGCGGCGCCGAGATCGTCAAGTTCCTCCAGACAGGCAGTGCCTATTACGCCCCGGCCGCGGCGGTTTGCGAGATGGCCGAGTCCATCCTTCTCGACCGCAAGAAGATCCTTCCCTGCTGCGCTTATCTGGATGGCGTATACGGCCAGAAGGACGTCTTCGCTGGCGTTCCCTGCAAGCTCGGCGCGAATGGCCTTGAGGAGATCATACAGATCAAGCTGACGCCCGAAGAGCAGAAAGAGTTCGATGTCTCCGCTGGCCACGTGAAAGAGACGATCGGTATCCTCCAGTTCTAAGGGCGGTGGAGGGTGGAGAGTTAAGAGTGGAGAGGGAAACGGCGAAGCGCTTGCTTCTCTGCTCCACCCCGCGCTCTCCACTCTCCGCCGAGCGTTCATTTTTATTCTCCACACCACACCCTCCACTGTCCACGGTTTTGCAAGGAGGCAGCGATGCGAGTCATTCAGGGGGCACAGGTTACGGAAGCGGTCCGCGCGATCGCCATCGAGAAAGCCTACAAGCTTTCGGACGACGTGCTGCGCGCCTTCGACGCGGCTGAAAAGAAGGAAAAGTCCGAAACCGGTAAAGAGATTTTCCGGCAGATCAAGGAAAACGCCGGCATCGCGGCCCAGGGTGAAGTGCCCTACTGCCAGGACTGCGGCATGGCGGTCGTCTTCGCCGAGATCGGCAAAGACCTCAGGGTCGAGGGGAACCTGGACGAAGCCATTCAGGAGGGGGTTCGCCGTGGCTACACGGAGGGCTATCTTCGCAAGTCTGTGCTCGGCGACCCTCTGAGGCGCAAGAACACCGGCGACAACACGCCCGCCATCATTCACTACAGCATCGGGGAAGGCGACAAGCTGAAGCTCACATTCGGCGCGAAGGGCGGCGGAAGCGAGAATATGTCGCGGCTCGCCATGCTCAAGCCCAGTGACGGCGAGGAGGGCGTGAAGAACTTCGTCGTCGAGACCGTCTCGAACGGGGGCGCCAACGCCTGTCCGCCTTTGGTTCT
Source organism: Acidobacteriota bacterium (assembly GCA_037444385.1). GTDB lineage: Bacteria > Acidobacteriota > UBA4820 > UBA4820 > DSQY01 > JAEMPZ01. Next base: position 12,786 of record JBBIMN010000017.1, read on the forward strand.
GGGCGTGGGCATCGGGGGAAACTTCGAGAAGGTGGCGCAGCTCGCCAAGAAGGCGGCGCTGCGGTCGCCCGAAAAGCGCAACACCGATCCATACTACGCCGCCATGGAAGAGGAACTCACGGCGCGCTGCAACAAGCTGGGCATCGGCCCGATGGGCCTGGGCGGGGTCGTGACGGTGCTCGCCGTGAACATCGAGGTCTTCCCGTGCCATCTGGTGGCTCTGCCGGTGGCCGTCAACGTCAACTGCCACGCCGACCGCCACGGCGAGATCGTTCTTTAGGGGAGGCACCAATGGCCGAATATAAGATTCAGACTCCTCTGACCGCTGAAGTGGTCAAGAAACTCAAGATAGGCGACAAGGTCCTTCTGTCCGGCGTGATCTACGGCGCGAGGGACGCGGCGCACAAGCGCATCGTCGAGGGGCTCGCGAAGGGCGAGAAGGTTCCCTTTGACGTTGAAGGCTCCGTAATTTATTACGTCGGCCCCTCGCCGGCCAGGCCTGGGAAGGTGATCGGCGCCGCGGGACCGACGACGGCTTACAGGATGGACGCCTACGCTCCCAAGATGATGGAACTCGGGATGCGCGGCATGATCGCCAAGGGAAAGCGCAACGACGCCGTCAAGGATGCCATGAAGAAGCACGCCGTGGCCTACTTTGGCGCGACCGGAGGCGCTGGCGCGCTCATCAACCGCAGCATCAAGAAGGCCGAGGTCGTGGCTTACGAGGATCTGGGCCCCGAAGCGCTTCGCCGGATGGAAGTGAGCGGCTTCCCGCTGGTCGTCGTAGGCGATTGCCACGGCGGAGACCTCTACGCCGAAGGCCGCAAACAGTGGGAAGGAAAAGCGTAGCGGCGGCGCAAACAGGTTATCGGCGCAGCGTTTGAACGTTTGTTGTCCGCTTAGGGCGGGGTTAGGCCCCGCCCTTTCGGATTAGTAATCCACCCGCCCGCGGTTTATGCCAAATAACTTCCTGCGACCTTTTCTCGTACTCTGGCATCATTAGGAAGAGGGGAGCGGAGCTTGCTCGAACTGGCGCAAAACGACCTGTTGCTTTCGAGGGCCAGAAAGGGCGAGGCCGAGGCGCTCGAAGAGCTTTACCGCGCGTACGAAGGCCCCATCTTCACGCTGGCGCGGCGGCTTTGCCGAAACCCGCAGGAGGCGGAGGAGGTGCTGCAGGAGACCTTCCTCGAAGTGATGCGCAGCCTTCCGGCGTTTCGCGGCGATGCGCCCGTATGGCACTGGATCAGGCGAGTGGCGGAGACGAAGGCGTTGATGAGAATAAGATCGGCGAGGCGGCACCCCGAGGATTCACTTGATGAGTCGCCAGAACCGCCGGCAAAGCCGCCGCAAGAGAACCTGCCGGAACGGCTTGACCTTCGCCAAGCCGTGGAGCTTCTTACGCCGGCGTCCCGAGCGGTGCTGTGGCTGCACGACGTGGAGGGCCAGCGACCGTCTCCACTTCGAGCCGCATCTCACCCACGAGGAGATCGCCGTTCTCATGGGAATGACGCCGAGCTTCTCAAAGTCCCAACTGTCACGCGCGCACGAGCGGCTTCGCAGGCTGCTCGCGCCGCAAGGAGAGGAGAGAACCCATGCACCCGGCCCTCGATGAGCTTCTGGCGCTGAGGGACGGAGGCGGGAGCACCGCCGCGCGGGAGCACGCGGCGGGCTGCGACAAGTGCCGCGCGGAGATTGCCCGCCTCTCGGCATTGCGCGATGAACTGCGCGTCCTTCCGCCAGATCGCCCCCCGGCGGACATCTGGCCAGTCATCGCGAGGCGCGCGGCGGTCGCGCGGAGAACTCGGTGGCTGAAAGTGGCCGCCGCCGCCGCGGTCTTCATCGCGGCGGCAGGCTCCGGTGGAGCGTGGTGGTGGCGGCACGCCAAGCCATTGCCACAAAAGGGTTCCGCTCCGGCGCCGTCTCCCGCCGTGCCAATGGCAAAGGCCCCCGATGCTCATACTCAGCAGCCACCCGAGCAGGACATCGCGGCGCTGATCGCGCAGTCTCAAAAGCTGGAAGCGCTCATCAAGAAATACGAGGAGCAGGCGCCGGTACTCAATGGCCGGTCGGCGGGCGCCGTGGCCAACATCCAGGAGCGGCTCGCCCTCATAGACCTTCAGATAGGCCTGGCCGACGATGCGGCCACGACGAAAGACCGGCTGGCCCAGCTCTGGAAGTACCGCGTGCAGTTGCTGGCGGCTTTGGCCGAGCTGCACGATTCGCGAGGGACCTATGTCCGCATTTGAATAAGAAGGAGGAGGTTCATGAACGCCAAAACTCTTATTTTAGCCGTGGTCTTCGTTGTGTCTGGGGCACTCTTCGCGGCCCGGGCGCAGACGCCCCCGCCAACGGCGCCCGGAGATGCCGAGCGCCAGGCGCAGGAAAAAGAGAAAGCCACCCAAGAGAAGCTGCGCGAGGCGCAGGAGAAGGTGCGGCAGGTGCAGCAAAAAGTGCGCGAAAAAATTATCATCATGGAGCGCCGCCCCAGGCTGGGCGTGGTGGTCAACACAGACAAGAACCCCGACAGCGATTCGGTCGGCGCTCTGCTCGACGGCGTCACGCCAGGCGGTCCGGCCGACGAAGCCGGGCTGAAGGCGGGCGACATCATCGTCAAGTACAACGGCACGGCGCTCGCCGGGCCATATCCCGCGGCCGACGAGGACGAGTCCGAGCCTGGCATAAAGCTTATGGATATGGCGCGCAAGCTAAGTGACGGCGAGAAGGTCACGCTCGAATACCGCCGGGGCAGTGAAACGAAGAGCGCCACGGTAACGGCGCGGGAGCTTAAGCCGAAGGGCGGCTTCGCGTACCGGAACTTTGAAATCCCCGACGTGCGGATCCCCGAAATCAACATCCCGGATATTCCAGATATCCTCTCCGCATACGGCCCCGGCCGCAGTCTCGACATGGAGCTGGCCCCGTTGAACGCCGATCTTGGCGAGTACTTCGGCACTTCGGAGGGTTTGCTCGTCCTGCGCGCGCCAAAGGACGCAACTTACAAGCTGAAGGCGGGGGACGTGATTCTTCAGATAGGCGGCCGCAAGCCGGCCTCGCCCTCGCAGGCGCTGCGCATCCTCAGCTCCTACGAGCCCGGCGAGACGGTAAACATTGAGGTTGTGCGCAAGCAGAAGAAGACGGCGATTACCTTCAAGATGCCGGAGCGCAAGACGCAGCGCATGTACAAGTGGAATTCGGACGAGGAGACGCCCGAACCGCCCGATCCTCCGGAGCCGCCAGAGCCCCCGTCCCCTCCAGCCAGCGGCGCTGGATCTGGCGCGTGATGTCTGACCGTAATCGAATGTGAAGAACGACGCGGGAGGGCGCGGCGGCCCTCCCGCGCGATTTGGCGTCGGGGCTTTCTTAGAAATTCTCCGCCACGGGTTCGAAGTAGGCCTGAGGGTACTGGCAGACGGGGCAGACCTTAGGCGCGGCCGTTCCTTCGTGGATGTAGCCGCAGACCATGCAGCGCCAGTAGATTTTGTCGCCGCGCCTGAAGACGGTACCGTTCACCACGTGGTCCAACAATTTCTTGTATCGCGCCTCGTGCTCTTTCTCGACCTTCGCCACCCAGTCGAAAGTTTTTGCGGCCGCGTCGAAGCCCTCTTCGCGGGCGATCTTGGCGAATTCGGGGTAGAGCTTCGTCCACTCCTCGTTTTCGCCCGCCACCGCGGCTCTTAACTGCGCGGCCGTGTCCCCGGCGACTGCCGGGTACGAGGCCTGAATTTCCAGCGCCGTGCCTGCGAGCGGCGCCAGGTGCTTGAAAAACTGCTCGGCGTGCTCCTTCTCGTTGGCGGCCGTCTCCT
>JBBIMN010000018.1:0-12498 GCA_037444385.1 Acidobacteriota bacterium
GGGACTACGTTCCGTGGCTTCTCGACCAGCTTCGGCAGCAGTCGGCGACTCAGGGAACGCGCCTGTTGGACGTCTTCAGTCTTCATTGGTACCCGCAGGGCGACGCCTCCGGCCATTATGAGTACAGCGACGACGTCACCACGGCCACGCAGCTTTTACGAAACGAGAGCACGCGCTCCCTGTGGGACGCCAACTACGTTGACCAGAGCTGGATCGGCGAGAAAGTCTGCCTGATCCCGCGCATGAAAAACTGGGCCGCCTCTTACTATCCCGGCACGTTGACCGCCATCACCGAGTACAACTGGGGCGCGGAGGGCCACATCAACGGCGCCACGGCGCAGGCGGACATCCTGGGGATCTTCGGCAGGGAGGGTCTCGACGCGGCCACGCGCTGGACGGTTCCGGTCTCCACGACGCCCACCTACAAGGCGATCCAGATGTACCGCAACTACGACGGAAGCAAGTCCGCCTTCGGAGACGTGAACGTCTCAGCTTCAACGGCGACGCCCGACTCGCTGTCAGCTTTTGCTTCGCTACGCTCGGCCGACGGGACGCTGACGGTGATGGCCATCAACAAGCAGATCTCTTCCACGGCGGTGCTCACGCTGAATCTCTCCAACTACACATCCACGGGAACGGCGCGCGTCTGGCAGCTCACCTCCTCAAACGCCATAACGCATCTCTCGGATATCGTCTTCTCCGGAAGCTCCATCGGAGTCACGCTACCCGCCCAGAGCATCACCCTCTTCGTGCTGCCGCAGGGCGCGCCGAACGCCCCATCGAACCTCACGGCCACGGCTGTTTCCACTACCCAAGTGAACCTCTCGTGGACCGTGAACAGCTACGGCGAGACCGGCTTCAAGGTCGAGCGAAAGGCTGGCACGGGCTCATACAGCCAGATCGGGACGGCTCCGGCCAAAGCCGCCGTGTATCAGGACACGGCCGTTTCCCCCGCCACGGCGTACACCTACCGCGTCAGGGCCTCTGGATCTCCGGCGGATTCGGGGTACTCTAACGAAGCCTCCGTCACGACGCCCGCAGTCTCGCCCGGCGAGGCGAGCGGAGCGGGCCACGCGATGCATTGCACGAAGGGCGGCGGAAGCTCCGTCGGCGTGACGTTCACCGCGGCCTGCATCGCGACGGACCACGCGGCTTACTGGGGCCAGGGGCCAATCGCGGGAGCGCTCGCGTGGACGGGCTCCCAATGCGCGCTGGGCACGACGGGCTCGGCGGCAATAACGCCGCCATCTCCCGTGCCGGGCGGCTGGAGCTATTTCGTCATCGTGGGCCAGGACTCATCCTTCGAGGGTTCATACGGAAAAGCCAGCAGCGGAAGCGAACGGTCGCAGGCCGCCAACGGTACCGGCGCGTGCAGGAAGCCCCAACAACTCGCCGGGTCGTGCAACTGACCACGTTTACAAGGGGCGCCAGGAGGCCTGCCATGCCAAGCTCCAGGCACGGATTGGTGAGAGGATCGGAAATCGCCGGGTCACACCAAGAATCCCGGGGGACGGAAGCGGCGTGGCCTGGCGCCAGTTGCGCACCGGACGAAGGGCCTCCAAAGTGGAGAAAAACCGGCATGGGTAACAGATTGTTGACCAGGCTTTCTTTCCTAATGCTCCTCGTATCGGGCGTTTCATCATGGGCGATCTCGCCAGATGCCCTGAACAAGATCGCGCCTTGGGTCATCGAGCGCACCACGGCCGGCGGGACGAGCAGCTTCATCGTCGTCCTGGCCGCGCAGGCGGACACAAGCGGCGCGGCGTGGCTTGAGACCAAGGAGGAGAAGGGCAGGTACGTCTTCGATGTTCTCACGAGGACCGCGGACGAAACGCAAGGCCCGATCAAAGCCTGCCTCGACAAGCGCGGCGTTCCTTACCGCGCCTTCTGGATCGTGAATATGATCACGGTCGAGATCGGCGACGCGAGTTTGGTGCTCGACCTCGCATCCAGGGACGACGTGAAGTACATTGAAGGAAACCCGACCATCAAGAACCATCTTCAAACCCAGGAAGAAGCTCAAGCTCAAGACCGGCAACTCGCCGAGGTGGTGCGCGATCTTGCTTCCGAAAGGGCGCCCGAGACGATTGCGTGGGGCATCTCAAACACCAATGCCCCGGCCGTTTGGTCCGCGGGCTTCAGCGGGGCCAACATTGTCATCGGAGGCGAAGACACCGGCGTCTACTGGCAGCACAGCCAACTTCAGAGCAAGTACCGCGGCTGGAACGGCACAACCGCGGACCACAACTACAACTGGCACGACTCGGTGCACAGCGGAGGGAACGGCGGAAACTGCACGGGGCCGGACATGATGGCGCCCTGTGACGACGGCGCGGGCGGCGGAATCTATCACGGAACGCACACGATGGGGACGATGGTCGGCGGCGACGGCCCCGGGGCGGGCACCAGCGACTACGGGATGGCCTACGGCGCGAAATGGATCGCCTGCCGCAACATGGACCTGGGCAACGGCACGCCAACGCTCTACATCGAATGCCACCAGTGGATGCTCGCTCCGACCAACCTCGCCGGCGCGAATCCCGATCCGGCGAAGGCCCCTCACGTGATCAACAACTCTTGGGGCTGTCCGGCTTCGGAGGGGTGTCCCTCGGGATCGGGGATCCTCCTCGCTTCCATTCAGGCGCTCGTCAACGCCGGCATCGTCTACGAGGCGTCGGCGGGCAACGATGGGCCCGGCTGCGGGAGCATAGACACGGGGGCGCAGGCGGGCCCGCCGGCGTTCTACGCCAAACCATGGGTTTTCTCGACTGGCGCCCTGAGCGACCCGAGCACCCTGGCGGATTTCTCCAGCCTCGGGCCGGTAACGACCGACGGTTCGAACCGCGTGAAACCGGACATCTCCGCGCCGGGGGTGTCCATTCAATCGGCCGGCTGCTGCACGCCGACGGCGACTGCGACGATGTCCGGGACCTCGATGGCTGGCCCCCACGTCTGCGGAGCCGTGGCGCTCCTCCTCAACGCGCGGCCGGCCCTCGCGGGGCAGGTGGAGCGAATCATTTACGCCCTGGAGCAGACCACGGTTCACGACGTCGTGAACGGGGGACAACCGAGCACCTGCGGGACGACAGCCTTCGGAGCCTATCCGAGCAACTTCTACGGCTGGGGCCGCCTCAACGTTCAGGCCGCGATGAATTCGGTCTGCACTTCGGCTCAGATGGCGCCCCCCCTCGCGCCGGCGCTCACGCCGGCCTGTACCAGCATGGGCCTGAGCTGGCCCGCCGTGAGCGGCGCAACCGACTACGAAGTGTGGCGCGCGTCCGCGTCCTCCTGCCGGCCGATGTATCAAGTCGCTGCCACGACGGGCGGCGCGGCCACCTACAACGACACCGGCTTGGCCACTTCGACGCCTTACAGCTACTACATCCTGGCCAAGAATGGGACGTGTACGACCGTCGCCGGGCCGTGCACCACCTCCACGACCCTCGCCAGTTGCGCGCCCCCTCCGGAGGACGCGCCCGGGACGTCCGTGGCCACGGCGCAAGGCTGGACCGACAAGATCACGACGACCTGGCCCTCCGCGGCGGGAGCCGCGAGCTACACCCTCTACTATGGGCTTATGGCCGACCTTCCCGCGTTGACCAGCTCGGCCGTGGACAGTTGCGTGAAGTACGCGGGATCGTCCACCAGCACCGCAACGATCACCGAAGATCCATCCGCCAAGGCGGGACGTTTTTACTGGTACCTCGTTACGGCGTCCAACGCGTTCGGCGAGGGCACGGCGGGGCCCTACAACCTCGGGGCCGGGCCGGTGAGCCGCATCGTCAACGTAAAGGGTGCGGGCTGTCCTCCTTAGAAAAGATCTGCTCACCACAAAGATGTCACAAAGCAATACTCTTTGTTCTCGTGCTCAAAAGTCTTTGAAAGAGCGGGGGCAAATCTTGCTTTCCAGCATTTCAATTTCTCATGCAGCAGGGCATGGATTCCAAGAAGCGGTTGATGGGTTGATGAAGGCCGCTATCGCGACCCAGAGATCGCTTCGCGGTTAGCCGGCACAGGCTGTAGAGCGTTGAGCGGGAGGGTTCCCCGCCCGACCAAATTCGGCCGAGCCCCCGTATGGGGAGCGCGCCAGCGCGGCGCGCCGGGATCGGAATGCGATCTGCATGGCGGCTCACAGAAAAATTATTTTGGACAGATGTGGGCCTCCATCTACCATATCGTCGGGCGATCGGCTTCGGAACGATGCATGAGGCCGCCCTCGGTGCATTTGAATGCATCGTAAAACTCAGGCAGGTCTGCGAGCGGGCCGATGACGCGGAACTTCCCCGGGGAGTGCGGATCGGTGTTCAACTGGACGCGCAACGCCTCCGGGCGGACGATTTCACGGAACGACTGGGCGTAGGCCAGGAAAAACCTCTGCTCCGGCGTGAAGCCGCCCGCATCTACAAGGCGCGGCTTCCCCTCCATCGTTTTCTCGAAGGTCTTGAAGGCGATCAACAGCCCGCCGAAATCCGCGATGTTCTCGCCGAGCGTCAGCTTGCCGTTGATGGCCATGTCCGCGAGGGGCTTGTAGGCGTCGTACTGTTTGACCATGACCGCCTGGCGCTCGGCGTAGGCCTTCCGGTCCTCGGGAGTCCACCAGTCCACAAGATTCCCCGTGGCGTCGTACTGGCTGCCCTGGTCGTCGAAGCCGTGCGTCATCTCGTGGCCGATGGTGGAGCCGGTCGCCCCATAGTTGGAAGCGTCATCAGCCTCGGCGTCGAAAAACGGGGGCTGAAGTATGCCAGCCGGGAAACAGACTTCGTTGACGAGCGGCTCGTAGTAGGCGTTCACCTCCTGAGGATTCATCAGCCACTCGGAGCGGTCAACCGGCTTCCCGAGCTTGGCAAGGTTCCGGTGGAATTCGAAAAGGTTCGCGGCCAGCGCGTTTCCGACGTAGGAGCGCCGCGCGATCTCCATCCTGGAGTAGTCGCGCCACTTGTCGGGATAGCCGATCTTGATCGTCAAGGCATCGAGCTTGCCGAGGGCCTTCTGTTTCGTGGGCCCGCTCATCCACCCCAGATTAATGATGCGCTCGCGCAGGATCGCCTGGAGGTTTTTCACCAGGTTGAGCGCCTTGCGTTTCGCGTCAGGGCTGAATGCCTTCTCCACGTACAGTTGTCCGACCGCCTCGCCCATCGCCTGCTCGGTCGCAGACATGACGCGCTTCCAGCGGGGCCTCTGCTCCGGAACGCCGCTCAGGACCGTGCTGAAAAAATTGAAGTTCTCATTCACAAAAACCGAACTCAAGTACGGCGCCGTCTCGTGGATAAGGCGCCAGCGCAGGTAAACACGCCAATTGTCCATGGGCAGGCTCTTCGCCATCAGCGCGAATTCCCTGATGAACGCGGGCTGCTGAACCACGAGCGCCTTCTTGGAACCGGGAAGGCCTATCACCTTGAAGTAGGCGGGCCAGTCGAAGCCCGGCGCCTCGCTGGCGATCTGTTCCAGCGTCATCTTGTTGTAGGTGGCGTTTGGATCGCGCTTCTCCACGCCGGTCATGGAGGCCTCGGCCATGCGCGTCTCCATGGCCATCACGGTCCGCGCGTGCTTACGGGCCTCCGCGGGCGGATCCCCTAATAGCTGGAACATTCTGCACAGGTGCCCGGCATACTTTTCGCGCAGGCTCTTGGAGGCTCTGTCCTGCTTGGTGTAGTAATCGCGGTCAGGGAGGCCGAGGCCGGCCTGCGCGAGTTTGCCGATCGTGTTGGCGGAAGCCTTGTCGTCAATGCTCACGTAGAAGGCGAAGCCCGCGTCAATCCCCTCCGTGTGCAGGCCGCCGATCTCCCCGGCCAGATCATCGGGGGTCTTCATTCGCCGTATCCGCTCGAAGCGCGAAGCCAGCGTCCCAAGCCCCTCTTGTTCGACCGCGCGCTCGTCCATGCCCGTGGCGAAGAAATCGCCCACGAGCCTGCGGACGCTTCCCGCGGGGGCCGTCGCGTCCCTGGCGGCCTCATCAAGAATCGTCTTCAGCAGCGCCAAGTTCCTTTCGTATATCTCGGTGTACACGTCCCACGACGCGTATTCGGAGGGAATCTGATTCGCTTTCAGCCAACCGCCGTTCGCGTACTGGAAAAAATCGCCACACGGTTTCGCGGAGGGGTCAATCGTTGAAAGCTGGACCCCGTGTTCGGCGGGCGCGGGCTGCTGCGCGGACGATCCCGCACCTGAAAGTGCCGCGCCCAGCAACAGTAACATGGCAAAGCGATTCATCGAAATTCCTCCTTCATTCATCAAATCGCAGATGGAAGCCCCCGCCGGCGAAGAACGCGCCAGGCGGATCCCCCCTGAGAGAATGATACCATTCCTACAACGAAATCTCGCAACGGCGCGAAAAGCTGAGGTCCTTTCGTAATTTATCTCTCATCCATCGTCTTTCATCTATCATCCTTTCTTGCACGCCAAGGGCGCCACGTATAGAATATGGACGGAGGGACGCATGGACGCTCAACTGCGCGAGATTCAGAAACGGGTTGATTCGGAATCGGCGATCGTGGCCAGGCTTTTGGACGAGATGCGCAAGGTAATCGTCGGCCAGGGCGCTCTTTTGGACAGGCTGCTGATAGCCCTTCTGGCTCGCGGCCACGTGCTCGTGGAGGGGCTTCCGGGCCTGGCGAAGACGATGGCCGTCAAGTCGCTTGCCGGCTCGATCAGCGCCCGCTTCCAGCGCATTCAGTTCACGCCCGACCTTCTGCCCGCTGACCTCGTGGGCACGCTGATCTACAACCCGAAAGAGGGCCTTTTCCAGCCTAAGAAGGGGCCGATCTTCACGCAGGTGCTCCTGGCCGACGAGATAAACAGGGCCCCGGCCAAGGTCCAGTCCGCGCTTCTCGAAGCGATGCAGGAGAGGCAGGTCACGATCGGCGATACAACCTACACGCTGCCCGAGCTTTTCTTCGTGATGGCGACGGAGAACCCGATCGAGCAGGAGGGCACCTACCCTCTGCCAGAGGCCCAGGTGGACCGCTTCATCATGAAGGTGGTGGTCGGATACCCCTCGGCAGAGGAGGAGCGGCTTATCGTCGAGCGCATGGGGCAAGGGAGCGTCCCCGTTGTCAAACCGGTGGTTTCGCCCGATGAAGTTCTTGAAGCGCGGCGGGTGGTGGACTCGATTTACGTGGACAACCGCATCAAGGATTACGTCGTAAGGCTCATACAGGCTACCAGAACGCCGGCTAAGTTCAAGATATCCCAGGAGGGCTTCATCCGCTACGGCGCTTCGCCCCGCGCGTCGCTCTTTCTGGTGCTGGCGGCAAAGGCGCACGCTTTCGTCAAAGCCAGGGCCTACGTGACGCCCGAGGACGTGAAGGCCGTCGGCATGGATGTCCTTCGCCATCGCCTGCTTCTGACCTTCGAGGCCGAGGCCGAGCTGGTCACGGCCGAGAACCTTCTCGCCCGCATCTTCGAAAGCGTCGAAGTGCCGTGAAAACGGTGGATGGTGGAACTTTGCAGGGGCGGGGCTCAACCCCCGCCAGTCCATGTGAAGGCATGATTTGCGGGAGGGCGCGGGGGCCCGAAGGGCAACCCAAGCGCAACCCACAGGCTTCGCCGGCGTGGCGCGAAAAAAATATCCCTCCCCTACAGGATGGCGCGAGGTTGCGCGGAGCCCATTGATGCTTGACATTCAAGAGATCCTCAAGAAAGTCAGCCTCATCGAGATCAAGACCCGCAAGGTGGTCAACGAGCTTCTGGCCGGGGAGTACCAGTCGAGCTTCAAGGGCCAGGGAATGGAGTTTCTGGACGTCAGGCCCTACCAGCCGGGCGACGACTTCCGGACGATTGACTGGAACGTCACCTCGCGAACCGGCAGCCTTCACGTAAAGCAGTACCACGAGGAGCGCGAGCAGACGATAATCTTCGCCGTGGACGTCTCCGGTTCCCTGCGCTTCGGAACAACCGGTCGTTTGAAGAGCGAGGTGCTCGCGGAGGTTGTCGCTCTGCTCGCCTTTTCGGCCACGCGCAACCAGGACCGCGTTGGCCTGATGCTGTTTTCCGGTACGGTTGAGCTTTTCATCCCCCCCCGCAAGGGCCGGGAGCACGTCTTAAGGCTGGTGCGCGAGATCATCTACTTCACGCCAAAAGGCAAGGGCACCGATTTCGACAACGCCCTCGCCGCGCTGTCGCACCTGTTTCCCCGGCGCGCCACCGTTTTTCTTTGCAGCGACTTCATAGAGCTTCCAGGCCGCGCGCTTGGCGTGATGGCGAGGCGCCATGACGTGACGGCGATCTCCGTTGACGATCCCGCCGAACAGGATCTGCCCAAAAGCGGATGGATCGAGTGGATGGACCCGGAGAACGGCCGCCACGGCTGGTGCGACACCAGCGGCAAGCGGCTGAGAGAGCGGTTCGTGGCGCTCAGGGCGCGCCAGCTCCAGCTTGCCACGCAACACTTTCGCAAGAACGGAGTGGACCTTATAACCCTTTCGACGGCGAAGGACGTCGTCCGCCCGCTGGTCGCCTTCTTCCGCCAGCGCGAGCGGAGGCGCGTGGCGTGAGACGCCAGAAATAAGGTTGAATTATGAAGGATGAATTTAAAAAAAGGAAAAAGCCCCGCGCCCTGGCATTGGAGAGAAGGAAGTGCCCCCCTTCATGTTTCATACTTCACACTTCACGCTTGTCAAAGGATCGGATCATACGGAGTAACAAGTCACTGCTAGCGATGCTCGTTCTGATTTTGCTCGCCCCCTTGGCCGCGTGGTCCCAGACGCCTGCCACGGCGCCCTCCGCGGCGTGCGGTTGGGCGCCCGGCGTTTACACCCTCGGCCAGCCAGTAGTGCTAGAAATCTCCTTGCCCGCGGACGGCCCCAGCTATTTCTTGACCGGCCTTCCGGCCGCCGGCGAGGAGTGGGGTGCGGCGCGCCTGCGGTCGGTCAAAACCGTGGAGCCATCCTCCTATCCCGGCCAGATTCAGGTAAGCGCCGAGCTTCAGGTTTTCGCCGTGGGCGACGTCACGCTTCCCGCGCGCTTTGTTTCGGTCAACACCGCGTCGGCGGTGAAGACCTTCACCATTGCCCCGCCGGCGATCAAGATACAGCGGATGCTTCAGGAGGGCGCCGCCCCTCCTCCGCCCGCGGGCCTTTTGCCGCTGCCCGCGCCGTTTCCATGGGGGTGGGTAATCGCCGGAGTCGTGCTCCTCTTTGCGGCGCTGTCGCTGGCCATTTGGCTCGTGCGCCGCCGCGCCAGGCCCGCCGCTCTTCCGCCTCCGCCCAGGATACTTGACCCGGACGCCTGGATTCGGGGCGAAGTGGAGCGGCTGCTCTCGTCGGCCCAGGACGCTTCGGCGCGCTACGCGGCGCTCTCCAAGGTGCTGCGCGAATACCTGGAGATAAAGACCGGGCTTCCTTTCCCGGATTGGACCACGTCCGAAGCGCGCGGCGCGGCATTCAGCCTCCGAAGGTTTGAAGGGGAACCAAGCCTGGCGTTGGTTTGGGCTCTATCACTCTGCGATCAGGTCAAGTTCGCCAAGTATCATCCAACCCCCGAAGAGGAGGCGGCCATTCGCCCCAGGATCGCCGCCGTTATCGAGGCCGCGATGAGCAAGGAAGCCTTGGCCTCAGGAGAGGCCGCATGATCGCCGGCTTCTCCCTCCGAAGCCCGTTTTGGCTATGGGCGCTTCTTCTGGTGCCGCTTCTGGGTTTTTGGCGCTGGAGGCTGCTGTCAGCGAGGCGCCGCGCCATTGCGTTTCCGCTTGCCGCGCAACTCGAAGCGCTGGCCGGCCGCGCGCGCTGGCATCCGTGGGTCTCCCCCGCTCTCGCGCTAGGAGCGGCCGCTCTTCTAACCCTCGCGCTCGCCCGTCCCGTCGTGGCTACAGCAAGGACAACCGTCAGGTCGGAGGGCGTCGCCACGATGCTGGTCCTGGACATCTCCGGCTCAATGCTCGCCGAGGACTTCCAGCCCTCCAACCGCATTGACATGGCGAAGCTCGTCGTCTCGGATTTCATCAAGAAGCGCCCGGATGACCGCATAGGGCTGCTCTCGTTCGCGGCCATGCCTTTCCTGCGCTGCCCTCTGACGCTGGACCACAAGGCGCTTCTGGACATCGTCTCGGCTTTAAAGCCGGTCGGCCGCCAGGACATTGACGGCACGGCCATCGGCGACGCGCTGGTCACGGCAGGCAAAAGGCTTTTGACCGCTCCCGAGAAAAGCCGCGTGATCGTCCTTTTGACGGACGGCGAAAACAACCGCGGCCAGTTTGACCCGGTCCAGGCGGCGGAGCTACTGGGCGCGCACAAGATCAAGGCCTACGCGGTCGGCATCGGAAGCAAGGGCCTGGTCCCCTACCCCGTTTACGACGAAGGAGGCCGGAAGACCTACCAGATGGTCCACATCGGATTTGGAGAAGACACGCTGCAAGCCATCGCCAAGGCGACGGACGGCGTTTACTACAACGCCACCGACGCGCAAGGGCTGACAAGGGTTTTCGCGGACATTGACCGCCTCGAGCGCACCAAGGTTGAGAGCCAGGGCTACGTCCGGTACCGCGAGCTTTTCCTGTGGCCGCTCGCGATAGGCGTGGCGTTGTTGGCTCTTGAGGCGCTTTGGCGGTCCGGGCCTGGAAGGACGCTGCCGTGATTCAGTTCGCGAACTGGCCTGGCGCCTGGCTTCTGGCCCTTTTCCCCGTGCTGTTCGCGCTGGCTGCCGCTTCCCGCCTGTGGGCCCGCCGCAGGGCCTTGCGCTGGGGAGGGCCGCCGATGCTGCGCGTAACGGCGCTGGCCCCGTCCCTGGAATGGGAGATGATCCGCTCGGCCTGCCTCTGGCTCGCGCTGGGCCTTTCCATGGTGGCCTTCGCCCGCCCTCAGTGGGGCGAAGTCGTGGAAAACGTCAACCGCTTGAGCCTGGACGTGGTCGTTCTTCTCGACACGAGCCGTTCCATGCTTGTCGCGGATACGCCCCCCAACCGGCTCGAACGGGCGAAAATGGAGATACGCTCGTTCCTCTCCGATGACCAGGGAGACCGCGTCGGATTGGTGGCGGCAGCGGGCGTCCCTGTCATGCTTTCGCCTTTGACGGAGGACGGCGGCGCGATTGCGATGCTGTTGGACGTCTGCGACGAGAACCTGATTCCGGCGCAGGGAACCGACCTTGGCAAAGGAATCGCCGAGGCGCTGAAACTCTTCCCGCCCGAGAGCGACAGGGACCGCGTCATCCTGCTCTTCTCGGACGGCGAGGACCAGGGCAAGGACACCCTTGCGGCGGCGCGCACGGCGGCGGCGTTGAAGGTCAAGATTTTTTGTCTCGGCGCGGGCACCGCGGCGGGCGGCCTGATTCCGGGACCAGGCGGTAAAGCAATGGATGACCCGGATACTGGAACTCCCGCGGTCTCCCGCCTTGACGAATCAAAGCTCAAACAGCTCGTGGCAATCAGCGATGGCCGCTATTGGCCGTTGGCCACCTCCGGGGACGTCGCGCCGAAGATACGCGAGGAGATGGGGCGCCTCAAGAGGATGGAATACGCCAGCCGCTCACAGGCCACCCGGCAGGACCATTACGCCCTGTTTCTCGGTCCGGCGCTAGCCCTCTTGATGATGGGGTTCGCAATCCCCGCCCGCCGAAAACCCGAAGCCGCAAAAGAGATCAGGGGTGAACGATGAGAGATGAGTCAAGAAAGCAGAGGCAGGCAACGAGCCGCTTTGCACTCATGGTCCAGTCCTCACGCCCCGTTCCTCATGGGAGGCCCCGCGGCGCCTTTCTGCCCGCCCCGGCGCTCGCGCTTTTGGCAATGGCCGCTCTCCCTCTCTTCGCCCAATCTCCCACGAGGCTCGCGTCCCAGGCCCAATCGGCTTTTCTGCAAGGGCATCCCGAAGATGCGGCTACCCTCTACCGTGCGGCCTTGCAGGCCGAAGGCGATCCCGAGCGCCGCGCCTTGATTCAGTACGATTTGGGAACTTCCCTCTTGCAGGCCAAGCGCCAGGCCGAAGCGCGGGACGCCTTGACCTTGGCGCTGTCCTCCAGCAGCACCAGCCTGAAGGAACGAGCCTTCTACAACCTTGCTCAGGCGCTCGCGCAGGCCGGAGAGCGCGACAAGGCCATGGAGGCGCTGCGCGAATGCCTGTCAGCCGAGCCCTCCAACCGCGACGCGGCGATGTTCTACGAGTGGCTTCTAAAGCAGCAGCCGCCACCGCCGGAACCGCCGCCTCCGCAACAGCAGCCTCCGCCGCCGGCCCCGAAGCCGCCGGACCTTCTTGAACAGCTTCCTACGCCTCCGCCGAAAGAGCTTCAGGACCAGGTGCGCAACGACACCCCCTCGCCGCCGGGCATGAAGCCGTGGTAGGGAGAGAATTTGATAGCCCAGGGTTTAGGACTTGGAGCCTGCCCTACTAATCCGAGAGGTCAGGGTGGCCCCTTCCCTCTCGGCGCTCCTGCCCGCGCAGCGTTGCCACGCGGCGCCTGCCTGTGTGGTGCACGCAGACAGGCGGCTTGGCGGAGCCAGCCCTGGAGGGTGGCTTTCGTAGGCATACCCAGGGCTCCGGCCTCGCTGCTCTCCCATCCCCGCTCCGAAGA
>JBBIMN010000018.1:12508-16264 GCA_037444385.1 Acidobacteriota bacterium
CAGCATTACCGCCGCCGGAGTAGTAAAACAGGGCGCGGCCGCGCATGGGCGCCTGGGTATTTGGGTTTTGGAGTATCGGAGTCGAGAGAAGCGCCGGAGTACCGCGGTTTCGGAGTATTTGGGTGAGCGGCATTACTTTTTCTCCCTTGCCCCGTCACACCGCCACTCCGTTACCACGCCACTCCGCCATTCCGTCACCCCTCGCCTTTTATCAGCTCATCAACTTGTCCACTTTTCAACCAATAGGGGTTATAATGCGGGCGTTGAAGGTGGTTCCCGTGGAGGCAGGCGATGGCAGGGTTGAGCGATGAAGAGTGGGAGGCGGCGCGGGCGCTTCTTAAGAGCCTGGCGCATGATCTGAACAACCTGCTTGCCCCGCTTTATTTGTACGGGGAGGTTCTCGAGGAATCGCTGATGGACCCCGTCCAGAAGCAGAGAGCCTCCGCCATTCTTCAGCGTTCCCGGTCCATGCAGGATCTGGTGGAAAGCGCCCGTTGGATATACAAGGAGAAGGAGGACGGCGAAGCGCTCGACGCGGAGATCTTCTGCCGCCGTCTCGCCGCGCTCACCCGTTCCCTCTTTCAGGAAAAGAGCCTTCGCGCCTGCTGGGTCGTGCCGAAACAACCGGCGAAGTTTCCAGGCATCACGTCGCCACGGCGTTTCCGCCTGGCGGCCCAAATAGGCCAACTGGCCTCGCAGGCGCCACCCTCCACTACGGTCCTGATCATTTTTGCCGCGCCAGGGTTGCCCGCCGTGGCGCGGGCCTACACCGGCAAGGATGTCGCAAGCGCGGCCAAGCGCTTCGAGATCTCTGAATCGTCGGTTACGCCGCTTGACGACGCCGCTATCGAAAGCCTTGTAGCTTCGCTGGGCAAGTGCCAGGCGCGCGAGCTTGGAGTTTAGGATGCCTTCCAGAATCTTGATCGTGGACGACGACCCCGTTATTCTCTCCGCGCTCAGGGAGACTCTTGCCGGTCCAGATATCGAGATCGTAACCGCCGCGCACGGCTCCGAGGCGATGCTGCAACTGGACGAGAAGCCTTTCGACCTGCTTTTGACCGACCTGCGCCTGCCGGATCTCAGCGGCATGGACTTGATCAAGCGGATCCAGCAGGACGGCATGCCGACGCTCTGCATTCTCATGACTGGCCACGCCACGGTTGACAATGCCGTCGAGGCGCTGAAGCTGGGCGCGTACGACTACGTCACGAAACCGTTCAAGGCCGTTGAAGTACGCCACATCGTGGAGCAGGCGCTTTTGCGCCAGCGGCTCGCCACGGAAAACCGCCAGCTTCAAAGCGAGCTGGCGCGCCACGGCAAATTCGAAGGCATCGTCGGCCATTCCAAGGCAATGCAGGATATTTTCAAGATCATCGAACGCGTCCGCGACCTGGATGCAACGGTGCTCATCACGGGTGCATCGGGAACGGGCAAAGAGGTGATCGCGCGCGCCATCCACCGTTCAGGGCGCCGGAAGGAACATCCCTTCGTCGGCATAAACTGCGGAGCGATTCCGGAGAACCTCATCGAGGACGAGCTTTTCGGCCACGTGAAGGGCGCGTTCACCGACGCCTTCACGCCCAGGCAGGGCGTCTTCGAACAAGCCGCGCAAGGCACCCTCTTTCTCGACGAGATCGGCACGCTGCGCAGCGACTTGCAGGTCAAGCTTCTTCGCGTTTTGCAGGAGCGCGAATACAAGCCGCTGGGGTCCTCCAGCTCCCGCAAGGCTGACGTCAGGATCATAGCCGCGAGCAACAGCGATCTTCGCGACATGGTGGCCAAGGGAGAGTTTCGGGAAGACCTCTTCTTCCGCATCAACATAATTCACATCAAGGTGCCGCCGTTGCGCGAGAGGCTGGAAGACGCCCTGCCCCTAGTTGACCATTTCTCAAAAAAGATGTGCCAGCGGATGGGGGTGCCGCCAAAGATATTTTCCCAGGAAGCGCTGGAGGCGATGCTCCATTACGCGTGGCCCGGCAACGTCCGCGAACTTGAAAACATCGTGGAACGGACTTTGGCGCTCTCCGAAAACCCCGCCAGGATAGAACTGGGAGATCTCCCGCTCGAACTTCGCCAGGGCCCCTCTGCGAGCGACAATAAGGCCGGTGCCCGCCTTCCGGCCTACGTCGAGGCGTGGGGCCTGGATGCGTACATTGAGCGGATGGAGCGGGCGGTAATCACCGAGGTGTTGAACAGCCACGGCTGGATGAAGAGCAAAGCGGCGCGCGCCCTGAAGCTCAACCGGACGACGCTTGTCGAGCGGATGAAGCGGCGAGGTATTCCTCTCAAACGGGAGGGGGCGCCGCCGCGGAACCGGCGTAAGGGGCCTCCTTCAACGACTCGTAAATCTCCATGAAACGGGGCTCAAGGGCCTTGAAAGCAGATAGAACCGCTGGATTAAAATGGGCGGGCATCGTCCGCCCGTCTCCATTCATTATGACCAGCGCCGCTTCGCCATGCGACCGTCCAGCCTTGTAAGAGCGCGGCGTGCGTAGCGCGTCGTACACGTCGGCCAATGCAACGATGCGCGCGGAGAGCGGGATCGCATCGCCTTGGAGGCCATCAGGGTAGCCGGTGCCGTCCCATCTTTCGTGGTGGCTGAGAGCGATCTCGCGGGCCATCGCCAGCCTTGGCGAATCTCCCAAAATGCGCGCCCCGAAAACCGGATGCTGTTGCATCACGGCCATCTCCTCCTCCGTGAGCGGGCCGGGCTTGCGGAGGATCCTCTCTGGAATGTGAATTTTCCCGACGTCGTGCATCTGCGCGCTGACTTTGATCTTCGCCACGAACCCCGAGTCGCAGCCAAGGTACTCCGCCAGGATCGCGGAGTAGGCATTGACGCGCTGGATGTGGACATAGGTAGCCTGGTCATGAACCTCGGCCGCGCGGGCCAAAGCGCTCATCGTGTAAATAAAAGCGTCTTCAGTGGCGCGAAGCTGGTGAAGGTAGCTCTTGAAGACACCATACTGCCTGGCCACGGCGGCCAGCCAGCGCGTATCGTGGACGCCAACAGCCCTCGCGTAACCGGCCGAGAACACCCAAAGACCCCCTTCGTTGATGCCTACCAACGCCCTCGTCGCCGGAAGATCGTGCCAAAGGGCGACAAGGACCTCCGCGGGAATAATGTCCGACCAATAGGAGTTCGGCCCCTGCCGGTATGGCTCCATCACTTCAACCAGCCGCTTGCGCCGCAAGGAGACAGAGCGCCTCTGCACTCCAATTGCTCCCGCGTGCTGAATCGCCCAACCCTTAAGCTCCTCGCCGTTGTCCGGAGCGACCCAGAGGTGCGTCGGAGCACCGATCAGCGCGTCCCATTCGAGCCATCCGGCAAGCGAACGCTCCAGAAAACTCTCGTCCTCAAGATTCGCGCTGTCAAGCCCGTGGATCAGTTCCGCGCTGAAATGCTCCAGCAATTCGACGGCGCGAAAGGAGGAGAGAAGCTGGTCGTTGAGCGCCTTGGCCCTGAGGAGCGAGCGAACCCTCGCCAGAAGCTGGCTCTTCGAAAATGGCTTCGGAAGAAACTCCTCCACTCCTATGTTCAAGAGGTGAAGGTGCGTGTGCGGGTCGCTCTCGCCCGTAAGCACGATGATAGGTATCAGGCGCGTCCGCTCGTCGCCTTTCATCATCGTGGCCACGATCTCTCCGCTCATCCGAGGCAGCATGAGGTCAAGCAGGAGAAGGTCCGGCTTCTCGAGAAGCGCCTTGCAAAGCGCCACCCGCCGCCGCTCGCCGCCGGAGAGGGTGGCGACGTCCGCG
>JBBIMN010000019.1:0-10512 GCA_037444385.1 Acidobacteriota bacterium
GAGCGCCTGCATGGCGGCGCGGCTGGCCCCGAGGGTGTTCTTCTTGAACTCGCGGTTGTAATGCTCGATAAAGTGCTTCACCAAGAGGGGAACGTCCTCAGGGCGCTCGCGAAGCGGGGGCAGCGATATGGGGAGCACGTTGAGGCGGTAATACAGGTCCTTGCGGAAACGCCCTTCCCTGGTGGCCTGCTCCAGGCTGACGTTCGAGGAGGCGATCACCCTGACATCCACGGCTATATCGGCCACGCCGCCAAGCCGTTTGAACGCGCGGTCTTCAAGGAGGCGCAGAAGCTTGACCTGGATGTTTTCGCTGATTTCGCCCACCTCGTCCAGGAAGACCGTGCCTCCGTCCGCCAGCTCGAAAACGCCCTTCTTGCCCGCCGCGGCATCACCGGCCCCCCCCTTCTCGTGCCCGAAAAGCTCGCTTTCCAGAAGGGTTTCAGGCAGAGCTGAGCAGGTCAGCGTCATGAAAGGCCTTTTCGCCCGGTCTGAGGCGTAGTGGATGGCGTTGGCCAGAAGGTCTTTGCCCGTGCCGCTTTCGCCCTGCAGGAGAATGGTCGTGGCCGATGACGTGGCGATCTTCTTGACCAGATTGAAGACTTCGCGCATCTTGAGGTTGTGGCCGACAAGATTGCCAAGCCCGAAGCGTTCCTCGTGCTCGCGGCGGTAGCGTCCCAGCTCTCTCTTCAGGGCGGTTGTCTCGAGAGCCTTCTGGATCGTCACCAGGATCTCGTCCATTTCGAACGGCTTGTTGAGATAATCGAAGGCCCCCAGTTTCATCGCCTCGATGGCGCTCTCCACCGTTGAATAGGCCGTCATCATTATGACCGGAAGATCCCTGAAGCGCTGTCCGGCCGCCCTGAGAACCTGAATTCCGTCCATGTCGGGCAGGCGGTAGTCCAGAAGCAGAAGGTCCACCTCGGCCTCTTCAAGCATTTTCAGCGCCCCGGCTCCCTTATCGCTTTCAAGAACGCGGAACCCTTCCTTGGCGAGGCGGTTGGCCAAAGACCAGCGGATAAGTTTCTCGTCCTCAACCAGCAGGATAGTTTCGTTTGCCATTACGCCTTCCTCTTTTCAACCGGCAGGCGGACGGTGAATGCAGCCCCTTTGCCGGCCTCCGACGACACCTCGCACCAGCCTCCGTGCGCGCGCACCAGGCGCTGCACGATCGAAAGGCCAAGCCCGGTTCCCACGTGTTTGGTCGTAAAAAAGGGTTTGAACATGCTGGACATGACCTCTGGAGAGATGCCGGTTCCGGCGTCTCTTACGGCGAGGAGAACGAACTCCCCGTCGGCGCGCGCGTCAACGGCCACTTTCCCCCCCGAGGGCATTGCCTGGACGGCGTTGGTTATGAGGTTTGCAAGGACCTGCTGTATTTGCAGCGGATCGGCCAAGACGTTGGGCAGATCGTCGCGAACGAGGTTCTCGAACTCCACGCCGGGCGTTGACAGCGCCTCCTTGCAAAGGCCCGCCGACGCTTCAACGAGCAGATGAACCGGGACCGGTTCCGTCCGAAGGTTGATCGGCCTTGCGTAGGCGAGAAGATCCTTGACCAGAGCGTCAAGCCGACGGATTTGGGAGAGCGCTTCGCGAAAGATCGCGAAGCGCGGGTCACTTTCGACGTGCACGCCGCCCATCACCTCCATGGCGCCTCTGAGCCCGGCGATGGGGTTTTTGATTTCGTGGGCGATGGAAGCCGCCAACCGTCCCAGTTCGGCCAGGTGCTCGGCCTCGGAGAGTTCCCGCTGCAGGCGTTTGAGCTCGGTGACATCCTTTAGCACGTAAGACACTCCGCGCTCCGCTCCGCCGGAGATTTCGGTTCTTGTAACGAGCAGATCAACGGCACCGCCATTTCTCCGCACGGTATATTCAAACCGCTCGGACGCAGGCAGGGCTTCCGGCGCGCCAGGCAAAGGCGTCGCCAGCTCGGGCTTGAGGAACTCCTCGACCGGGCGGCCGAGAGCCTTGCCGGCCCCGATGCTAAAAATAAGAGCCGCGCCCCGGTTCCAGGAGGCAACTCTGCCGTCCGAATCAACCGTGATCAGGCCGTCCGTGGAGCCGTGCAGGAGAGAGAGAAGATAACGGTCCCTGGATGCCACCTCTTTCCTGAGAGCCTCTTCGATGCTGATGTCCTGGGCGAATCCCATCGTGCCTATGACTTCTCCCCGTTCGTCCTTCAACAGGCTTGCCGTAAGGCGCACGGGCACGGTCGAGCCTTGCCTGTCGCGGAAGGCCGTCACCATGTCGCGGACGAACCCTTTTTTCGTCAGGGCGCGCGTGACTCGCGCCGCTTCAGCGCGCCCGCCGATGTAGTAGTCGGAAACGCGCGCCCCCAGAACCTCTTTCTCATTGAGCCCGAAGACCCTGCTCGCCGTGCTGTTGAACACGGTGATGCGTCCTTCAAGGTCGGTGGCGATTATCGCGTTTACCGACGAATCGAGAATGTTGCGGACCATTTCCTGCGTCCTTGCGAGCGAACGCTGCACCTCCTGCTGGGATGTGATGTCAAGAAATATCTGCATCACGTGAGGGCCGCCAGCGCCGGCAAAAGCCACCGGACGGACCATCATGAGGAAATCACGCTCGGTGCCTGGAGGCCCCGCATGGACCAGCCGCTGGACCGTGCCTTGCACCCTTGGGTCTTCGGTTTCGGCGCACTCTTCGCACTGGTCGCAACCCAAGCGAAGAACTTGGGCGCAGGGGCGGCCCACGGCGCGCTCGGGGGTGACGGCCAAAAGCTCGCGCGGCATCCCTCTGTTCATCCAGATCACCTTGAGGTTGGCGTCGAGCAGGATGATGCCGACGTTCATCGCGGCCAGAATCTGGTCTAGCACATCCCATTCTCTCTGGTAGCGGGCGGCGCCAACTTCACAAGCTTCCAACTGGCGCCTTGCCTCGGCTTCGCGCCCCTCAGCCTGCATTTGAAACGCGTCCAACAGGCCGTAAAGCGCTTGGCTGAAAGCCTGCTCGATCTTATCTCGCGCCTCCGTGTTGAACGCGGCCCTTGAGTTTGAGACGCCGCGCAGGAGCGCTTTGCGCCCGACGTCCATGGCGCGGGCAAGATCGGCCATGCGAAGGCCGTGTTCAAAGCCGTAACTAGCCATCGTTTCACACAAAGGCTGCATCGGTTCTGGCGATTCGCCATGCCACCCGGAGATGAAGCTTCGGACGCAGGCCCCTGTCATCTTTTGAAGGCGGTCTTGATCAAACGGGCGGAATGAAGGAATTTCGGTCGGAAGCGCGCTGCTCCAATCCTGAGCCCAGCGCGTTTCGGAGCGCTTCAGCCACGTCTCGAAGGAGTGTTCAAGGCTCTTATTAGCTGGCGCTGTCATCTTTCACCCACGCGGGCTTTCGCCGTCCCAGGAAGGCGTCCAGGCCTTCGCGCACGGTGGCGCCCTCCCTGGCGAAAAGATTCGCCGCCGCTGCGGCCTCCAGGGCGGTGCGAAGCGGAAGGCCGGAGGCTCGGAGAAGAAGCTCCTTTGTCAAGGCAATCGCGCCTGGCGCTCCCCTGGACAGGCGGCGGGATTCTTCCATCGCCTCGTTCAGCAATTCGCCTCGCGGCACGACACGCTCCACAAGCCCCAGCCCGAGAGCCTCCTCCGCCTTGTAGGCGCGTCCGCTAAGCAGCATGGCGCGCGCCGCGCGCTCTCCAAGTTGGCGTGCTATCAGCACGGAAACGAGAGCCGCGACGAAACCGACTTTCACCTCTGGATAACCGAACGCCGCCTCGTTCGCGGCAATAATCACGTCACAGGCGGTCGCGAGGCCGCATCCTCCCGCAAGCGCGGGGCCGTTGACGGCCGCTATTACCGGCAGAGGGCACTCCAGAAAGGCCAGAAAAAGCGCCTTAAAACGCTCCGAATCGGCCGCGTTCTCGGAACGCGGTGATCCGCGCATCGAGCGCAGGGCCTCAAGGTCGGCGCCAGCGCAGAAGGCCTCGCCGGCGCCGGTAAGAACGATTGCTCTAAGGCCGGGCTCAAGCGCGGCGGCGCGAACGGAATCGGCCAAAGCGAGAACGAGCGGCTTATTGAGCGCGTTGCGCGCCTGCGGCCTGTTCAGCGTTATGAGGCGCGTCTCGCCCAAACGCTCCGAAAGCAGCACTTCGTGGGACAAAATGACGACTCCTTAAGTCTGAAGGACGCCGGTTTTCAGAGGTTTCAGTTCAGGGTTAAGGGCCACGATGTCGAGCGCCCGGACCAAGACTTCCCGCGTTTTGCCAGGGTCAATGATGGCGTCTATCCAGAGCCTTGCCGCCGCGTACTTTGGGTCGGTGGCATCGGTGTAGCGCTGTTTGATCTCCGAGAGCGCCTTCTGTTTTTCCTCTTCCGTTATCGTCTTTCCGCTTTTACGAAGCTGCGACAAGCGGATGTCCAGGAGCGTATTCGCGGCCTGATCCGCGCCCATCACCGCGTATTTTGCCGACGGCCAAGCGAAGAGAAAGCGCGGGCTGTAGGCCCGGCCGCACATGGCGTAGTGGCCGGCGCCAAAGGAGCCGCCGAGGATGATGGATATTTTGGGGACCTCGGCGTTCGATACCGCGTTTACCATTTTCGCGCCGGCGCGTATGATCCCTGCGTATTCGGCGTCTCTGCCTACCATGAATCCGCTGACGTCATGGAAGAAGAGCAGCGGGATTCGCTGTTGCGCGCAGTCCAGGATGAATCTCGCCGCCTTGTTGGCGCTCTCCACGTAAATGACCCCGCCGATTTCCACCGGCTTGCCTTTTTCTTTCAGGTGGAGCTTCTGATTCGCGACCACGCCCACGGACCAGCCGCCGATCCGGCAGTAACCGCAGAGTATCGTCCGTCCATAGTCGGCGCGGTATTCCGTGAATTCGCTGGAATCGGCCACGCGGGCGATGATCTCTCTCACATCATACTGGCTGGAGGAGGATTCCGGAAAGATCGCGTACAGGCCGTCAGCGGGATAGAGAGGCTCGTTTGGCGCTTCGTGCCGGAACGGCGGAGGCGGAGGAGGAGCAAGGTGCGATGCAATTTCGCGAATTCGCTCGATGCACGAGGCGTCGTCCTTTTCGCGGAAATCAACCGTTCCAGAGACGGTCGCATGGACCCTCGCGCCGCCCAGATCATCGGAGCTTATCGCCTGCCCGATAGCTGCCTTCACCAGCGCCGGCCCGGCAAGGTAGAGCCCGGAGCCTTCGGTCATCAAAAGCGTGTCGCACATGACGGGCAGGTAAGCGCCTCCCGCCACGCACGATCCCATGATAGCGGCGATTTGAGGCACGCCTTCGGCGGAAAGGCGCGCGTTGAGGTAGAAGACCCTTCCGAAATCATCCAGGTCTGGAAAGACTTCATCCTGGAGCGGAAGAAAAACGCCAGCGGAATCCACGAGGTAAAGGACCGGCAAGTGGTTCTCAAGCGCGATGGTTTGCGCGCGAATGACCTTTTTCGTGGTCATCGGAAAGAACGCGCCGGCCTTCACCGTGGCGTCGTTGGCGATGATCATGAAGAGGCGGCCCATGATTGTCCCGGTCCCGGTGATCACCCCGGCGGCCGGCGCTTCGCCCCATTCCTGGTACATGCCATAGGCGGCGAAAAGGCTCAGCTCCTGGAATGACGCCTCGGAGTCGAGAACAAGCGCGATTCGCTCCCTCGCGGTCATGCGCCCCTTCTCGTGCTGTTTCTTGATCGCCTCCTGGCCTCCTCCTTTACGGAGAATCGCTTCAAGGTCGCTGACGCGCCTCACCATATCGAGGTTGGCGTCTCTGTTCTTTTTGAACTCCATGGAATTTGATTTGGCCTGGTCAACGGCGGTTTGGAGTTTGGACAAGGAACCTCCTCCTGAAAACCGCATTATATCACTTTCGGCTGCTACAGGCTGTTGAAAAACTTCCGCAGGCCGCGTTGCCAGCACCACGGCTCCGGATGCAGGGCGGCGCGACGCCGGCGACGTCTTTGGCACACCGTCTAGGAGCGGCAACACGGCGGGCGTGGCCGTGCCGCGGCAAGCCTTCGGGCGCAAGGGACGGAGAATCCGTCCCGCCCGAGGCGAATGGCCAAATCCTTTGGCTGGATTGGCGCAAGCGAGCGTTTACTTTTTCTTGAGCGCTTCCTTCAGCGATCTGGCCGGCTTGAAGGCCGGGTAAATGCGCTCGGCAACCTTCACGGATTCGCCGGTTTTGGGATTTCGCGCCTTGCGCGCCTTGCGCACTCTTATGTGAAAGGTTCCAAATCCGGCGATGGTAACCTTCTCGCGGTTTTTTAGACAGGTGGAAATCAGCCCTTTGCCTGGACGTGTAAGGGTGAGGGCATCAATAACGGCGCGGACGTCCCTTTTTGGAACCCCAGTAATTGCGGCCAACTTCTCGATCAATTCCGTCTTTGTCATAAGGCACCTCCCCTCGAACGCGTCGAAGTATACTCAATGGCGATGACAAGGTCAAGAAGAGGGGGGGAGTGTCACGCCAGGCGAGTTGACAAGATTTTGGGCCTGTGGTAGCTTCACGGCCTGGGTTTTGCGCGGTTTGTACCGCGAATGGTTGGCCGCCGGAGGCACTAATGGTTGTGACCTATCTGCCCATTCTACTGATGGTCCTGGTGGCTGCCGCTTTTGGGGTGGGGCTTATGGCCGCCTCCTGGCTTCTGGGGCGCGTGTCCAAGTCCAAGACCGATCTTACTCCTTACGAGTGCGGCCTCGATCCGATGGACGAGCCGTTCAAGCGGCTCTCGGCCAGGTATTACCTCGTCGCGCTTCTGTTTCTTCTTTTCGACGTGGAAACGCTATTTCTTTATCCGGTTGCCGTGGTTTTCAGGGATTACGCCTCAAAGGCGCCCTGGCGCTTTTTCATTTACGGCGAGATGCTGCTGTTTGTCGCCGTCCTTCTAGCCGGATACGTCTACATCGTGCGGAAAAAGGCGCTGAAGTGGCAGTAGCACCCGCTTTATGCACTAGTGAATGGTGCTGGCTTTTTCGGGGGACAATATAAATGGGCCCGGACGCGATGTCTCTGAACCTGGACAGGAAAGCCCAAGAGGATTTGGACCTCGTCAAGAGCGGCGTCGTTATGGGCACGGTGTCCAAGTTCATTGACATGGCACGCAAGAACAGCCTCTGGCCGATGCCCTTCGGCCTTTCTTGCTGCGCGATAGAAATGATGGCCATGGTGGCGAGCCGTTATGACCTGGCGCGTTTCGGCGCGGAAGCGATGCGCTTCACTCCCCGCCAGTGCGACCTGATGATCGTGGCGGGAACGCTCACCAAGAAGATGGCCTACGCGGCGAAGCGCATTTACGACCAGATGCCGGAGCCGAAATGGGTCATCGCAATGGGCGTCTGCACGGTTACGGGTGGGATGTTTGACTCCTACAGCGTGGTGCGCGGAATTGACCACATCATTCCGGTGGACGTTTATGTTCCCGGCTGCCCGCCGCGCCCCGAGGCCTTGATCTACGCCGTGATGAAGGTCCAGGACCTCGTGATGAAAGAGCGCTGGACGCCGGGCAAGAGGCGGTTACACGGCCACTATAGGGGGCGAGATCCCAGGTACGGCGCTTTGCCGGTGCTGGAGTCCGGTCCAAAGGTGCTTAACGAGGGCAACCCGGAAGAGTCTGGAAAGCCCACGTGGCGAAAGGGATACTTTGGTGGTTGAAGGGCTGGCATTGGGGCCGATACGCTGATTCGCCCTAACGCGGGGGGGTCATGTCGGAGTTAATTCAGGAGATCACCAGAAAAATTCCAGCCGCCGTCAAAGAGGTGGTTGAGTACGCCGGAGAGACCACGCTAGTTGTCGAGGCGGGCCAGGTCAAAGCGGTGCTTCGCTTTCTCAAGGAGGAGGCCGGCTTCAACTATTTGGCCGACATTTCCAGTGCCCACTGGCCCGACGAAGGGCGCATTGACGTCGTCTATCTGTCCCGCAGCCTTAAGACTGGCGCGCAGCTTCGCGTCCGCGCCGCTATTCCAGTGGAAAACCCCGTTATTGATACCGTCTCGGACCTTTGGCGGACGGCCGATTGGCTTGAGCGGGAGGTCTACGACCTTATGGGCGTTAGGTTCGATGGCCATCCCAACTTGAGCCGCGTCCTTTTGCCGGAAGATTTCGAGGGCCACCCGTTGCGCAAGGAGTACCCGATGGAAGGCGACGACGAGTGGCGGAACTACCTTCCGGCGGAAGATAAGCCATGACCGTTCCCAATGATAAGCGGCTTTTGCCGGAAGATTGCGCGGGGCAGGCCGGTGTGGCCGGGGGACGGCCCCTTGACCTCAACACCGAACTGGTCACGGTCAACATGGGGCCGCAACACCCGGCTACCCACGGGGTTCTGCGCATAGTGCTGACGCTCGACGGCGAAGTGATCATGAACGCGCAGCCGCAGGTTGGTTACCTCCACCGAGGCATCGAGAAGATATGCGAGACGCTGACGTTGCACCAGTCAATTCCCTACACCGACAGGATGGATTACCTCTCGCCCATAAGCAACAACATCGGTTTGGCCGGGGCTGTCGAGAAGCTGATCCAATTTCAAATCACGGAAAAATGCCGGGTGATGAGGGTTGTCTGCTGCGAGATGGCCCGGATCTCCAGCCACCTGCTCTGGCTTGCGACGACGGCGCTGGACATCGGCGCGGCGACCGTCTACTTCTACGCCTTCACGGAACGCGAAAAGTACTACGACCTCTTCGAGAAGATGACCGGCGCCCGCTTTACGGTGTCCTACGGGCGCATCGGCGGCCTTGCGCGCGACTGGGAGCCTGGTCTCACGGAGGATATTCTTCGCGTGGCGAGGGAAACGCCGAAAGCCATCAAGGAGTGCGAAGACCTGCTTTCGCGGAACCGCATCTGGATCAGCCGCAATCAACACGTCGGACCGATCAGCGCGGATGACGCCATTGACTTTGGCCTCTCCGGGCCGAACCTCCGCGCGAGCGGCGTCGAGTGGGACATTCGCAAGGCCTATCCTTACTTCGGCTACGACCGCTACGACTTCGAGATTCCAGTAGGGGAGCACGGCGATTGCTACGACCGTTACCTCGTGCGCATGGAGGAGATCCGCCAGAGCGTCAGGATAATCGAGCAGGCGCTGAAGGAGTACGATCCATCTCAGCCGCTCTTCCCCGAAGACGGCCAGTCGCGCAAGATTTTCCTGCCTCCGAAGGAACGGGTCCTGGCGAAGATGGAGGAACTTATCCACCAGTTCATAGTTGCCACCGAGGGGCCGAAGACGCCACGGGGGAAGGAAATCTACTTTGCCATCGAGGCACCCAAGGGAGAGCTGGGTTTCTATCTAGTGGGGTCGGGCACGAACGTCGCCCACCGCTGCCATTTCCGTAGCCCGTCGTTCGTCAGTCTTCAAGGGTTGCCAATCATGGTTAAAGGACAGATGATCGCCGACGTCATCGCCACGGTGGCTTCGCTTGATCCGGTGCTGGGCGAGGTGGACCGATGAGCGTCCTGCCCACCGAGCTTCTCGCCGGCAAAGAGTTCTCGGCTAAAATTGACGCGCTCGCGGCCAAGTATCCCGAGCCGCGTACGGCGCTGCTGGCCTGCCTGCACCTCTGCCAGGAGGAGCTTCGCCATGTTCCTCCCGAATGCCAGAAATTCATCGCCGAGCGGCTCGGAATGGCGCCGGCGCACGTGCGTGGGGTCGTCACCTTCTACGAGATGTACAGCGAGAGGCCGCTTGGGAAGTATCTCTTGCAGGTTTGCAAGACGCTCCCCTGCATGTTGGCCGGTTCAGAGACGCTCCTGGAACACCTTGAGCGCAAACTTGGGCTCAAGCCAGGCAATACAACGAAGGACGGCCGCTTTACGCTCGTTACGGTAGAATGCCTGGCCTGCTGTGACGGCGCCCCGGCGCTGATGGTCAACGAGACGCTTCACAAGAACGTATCGCCAGAGAAAGCCGGCGATATCCTTGGGGAACTGGAGTAACCCATGGCCGAGACGCTCAAGATTTTGACGCGTGCCGTGGGGGTCACCAATTCCACGGCGATAGACACTTACATGCACGGCGGCGGGTATGAAGCGCTCATGACCGCGCTGCACAAGATGAACCCGGAGCAGGTGCTTGGCGAGGTCAAGGCCAGTAACCTGAAGGGGCGCGGCGGCGCTGGATTTCCGGCCGGGCTCAAATGGTCCTTCCTGCCAAGGAAAAAAGAGGGAGACAAGTCGGAGCCGCTCAAGTATCTTGTATGCAACGCCGACGAAAGCGAACCGGGAACCTTCAAGGACCGGCTTCTCATCGAAAACGACCCGCACCAAATCCTGGAGGGGATAATCATAGCCGGGTGGGCGACGCAGGCCGCGGGATGCTTCTTCTACATCCGTGGCGAAATGCCGCAGGGCGCGAGGATATTCCAGCGGGCGGTGGACCAGGCATACTCCAGGGGCTTTTTGGGCAAGAACATCCTTGGCTCCAGCCTCGATTTTGACGTCTGGGTCTGTCGCGGCGCTGGCGCCTACATATGCGGCGAAGAGACGGCGCTCATGGACTCTCTGGAAGGAAAGCGCGGCCAGCCCAGGATCAAACCGCCATTTCCGGCGGGCTACGGCGT
>JBBIMN010000019.1:10522-11003 GCA_037444385.1 Acidobacteriota bacterium
AACATCAACAACGTTGAGACCTATGCCAACGTTCCGCACATCATCCGCAACGGAGCCGCGTGGTTCAAGGCGATAGGAGCGCCAAGCCTTCCTGGCCCTCGCCTCTACGGCATATCGGGCCACGTGAACCGGCCAGGTGTTTATGAACTTCCATCCAACACGACGTTGCGCGAACTTATATACGAACACGCGGGCGGGGTATTGGGTGGCAGGCCGCTCAAGGCCGTGATCCCTGGCGGTTCCTCAACGCCGGTGCTCAGAGCCGGCCAGATTGACGTTGCCATGGACATTGACGGATTGAAGAGTGTGGGCTCCATGCCCGGTTCAGGCGGCGTCATCGTCATGAACGACACCGTTTGCATGGTTCGCGCCCTCCACAACCTTATGGAGTTTTACGCTCACGAGTCGTGCGGCCAGTGCACGCCGTGCCGCGAGGGAACGCACTGGCTGGAGCTTCTGGTTGCGCGCATAGAGGCCGGCG
>JBBIMN010000019.1:11013-15327 GCA_037444385.1 Acidobacteriota bacterium
TCGTTTGCGACGCGTTCAGGCGCGGCGCATCCGCGCATAGAGGCCGGCGAGGGCAGGCCTGGCGACAGCGAACGCGTCATCGAAATAGCTGGAAATGTCATGGGCAGAACGATATGCCCGCTTGGGGACGCCGCCGCGATGCCGGCGGAGTCGTTCGTGCGCCAGTTCCGGGATGAATTCGATGCTCACATCGCCCAAAAGCGTTGCCCTTTGCAGGCAACGGCAATGACACAGCGCATATGAGGCATAAGGACTTTCGATGCCGCTTTTGAAGATAGATGACCAGGAAATCGAAGTGAAGGCCGGTGAAACAGTGCTCTCCGCGGCGCTTCGCGGCGGGGTCGCCATTCCCTACTACTGCTATCACCCGGCGCTTAGCATAGTGGGCCAGTGCAGGATGTGCCTGGTCGAGGTCAAAGGGGCGCCAAAGCCCCTGACAGCCTGCTCAACCGCGGTGACATCGCTGCCCCCGGATAAAAAGATCGAGGGCAAGTACGACATGGTTGTCAGCACGAAAAGCGAGGTGACGCTGAAGGCGCAGCGGGCCGTCCTCGAGTTTTTGCTTTTGAACCATCCTCTCGACTGCCCGATCTGCGACCAAGCGGGGGAGTGCCAGTTGCAGGAGTACTCCTACACCTACGGCGAACCGGCGAGCCGTTTTGATTTCGAGAAGGTCCACGCGCCGAAGCGAGTCGAGATCGGGCCGCACGTGGTTTTCGACGTTGAGCGCTGCATCAAGTGCACGCGCTGCATACGCTTCTGCGGGGAGATCACGAAAACGGGAGAGCTGACGCTCAGCGAGCGTGGCGTGCACGCGCGCGTGGACACTTTCCCGGGACGGAAACTGGACAATCCCTATTCGGTCTGCACCGCGGACATCTGCCCGGTGGGCGCGCTTACCAGCAGGGAGTTTCGTTTCAAGGAGCGCGTCTGGTTCCTGCAGAGCGCCAATTCGGTCTGCCCCGAATGTTCCCGCGGATGCTCGGTCAGGTACGATACATACAAAGGCGAGGTCTTGCGCCTCGTTCCGCGTGAAAATCCAGGCGTGAACGGCTTCTGGATGTGCGACTACGGCCGCCTTCTTTCCGAGCGGATCAAAGATCTGCCGAGGCGCGACCGTCCTGGCATTCGTACCGAAAATGGGTGGTCCTTCTATACATTCGAAGCCTTCTGGCCCCGTTTTATCGAGCGCCTGAAGGGGGCCGATCTCTCTTCGATCGCGCCAATCCTTTCAGGCAGAATGACGCTTGAGGAGATGGCGGCCTACAAGCTTCTTTCGGGAAAAATGCTGGGGGGCGCGGCGGGTGTTGCATTGAACGTGTGCGGCGGCGACGATGACAACCTGCTCATTCGCCGCGAACGCCGTCCCAACCTTTGTGGCGCTCGCCGGATGGGGCTCCCGGTTTCGGGCGAGAACGGCGATGTTGCCGGCCTGTTGAACGGCAAGCGTCTGGCGCTCATCGTCAGGGAAGACGTCTTGGGCGACGCGCCGGAGGGCAGGCGGGCGGTTGTAGCGAAGGCGTTGAAGAGCCTGGACCTCGTGATCGTCGCCGATGACACGTTTACCGCCACGGCAGAACTTGCCCACGTTTACATCCCCCTTGCGGCCTGGCAGGAGATGGAGGGGACGACGGTGAATTTTCAGGGCCACCTCCAGAAGACGGCCCGCGTTCTGACGCCGCCCAAACACAGAAAACCTTTTTATGATGCCGTGCCGGCGTGGCTTGGCGCCGCTGGCGAGCAAGCGCCTGAGGGTGGCTTCTCGTTTTGGTTCGCGGAGGTGAAGAGGGCCATCCCTGAATTGGCTGAAAAGTCCATTCGCGACTTGCTTCCCAGAGGCTTCAAGCTGAAGGAGGGCGCCCCGTGAACGCATGGCTTGCCATCCTGTTGCCAGCCGCGGTAAAGATCGTGGCCATTCTCGCCATAGTGCTGACGGGCGTCGCGTACACGACGCTCGCGGAGAGAAAGGTCTCCGCGTGGATGCAGGACCGGAAAGGCCCAAACCGAGTAGGCCCGTTCGGCTTGTTGCAGCCGGTGGCTGATGGAATGAAGTTCTTCTTCAAGGAGGATATAACCCCCCGCCAAGCCTACAGGCCGGTTTACCTTTTGGCGCCTCTGATCACGCTTGTTCCAGCGCTTGTCACGTTTTCCGTCATCCCGTTCGGGACCAGCATAACCGTCGCCGGAAAGTCCTACCCGCTCTGGATCGCGCCCGGCATGGACCTGGGCCTTCTCTTCCTGCTCTCCATTTCCTCGTTGGCGATTTACGGCATCATTCTCGGCGGGTGGTCGAGCGGAAACAAGTACTCGGTCTTCGGCGCGCTTCGGGGAGCAAGCCAGGTCATCTCCTACGAACTCGGAGCCGGCTTGAGCCTTCTTACGGTGGTCATCTGGAGTGGGTCCTTCGGGCTTGCCGACATCGTAGCCGCCCAGAAGGGCCACCCGTGGTTCTTCCTGACTCACTTTCTGGGTTTCGTGGTCTTCCTGGTGGCGATTTTCGCCGAGACCAACCGGCTTCCCTTCGATTTGCCGGAAGGCGAGAGCGAGATCGTCGGCGGCTATCACACCGAGTATTCGGGACTAAGGTTCGCCATGTTCTTCATGGGCGAGTACGCCAACATGATCACCGCCTCGGCGCTTCTGGTACTCCTCTTTTTCGGCGGGTGGAACCTTCCCTTCGTTGACTGGGCGAAATTTGGCCCGGTGTGGGGAGGCGTGCTCTCCGCCGCCGTATTCTTCACAAAGATCGCTTGCTTCCTCTTTTTCTTTATATGGGTTCGGTGGACGCTGCCGCGCTTCAGATACGACCAGCTCATGGACATCGGCTGGAAGCGGCTGTTCCCCCTGGCCCTGGCGAATCTTCTGCTGATGACCACTTTGATGGTCTTCTTTGGATTCGGAGTCAAGAAATGAGGCTCCAGCGGCCGAAACTCACTTGGTGGGAGCGCACGTACTTCCCCGCGATCTTACAGGGGCTGGTCATAACCTTCCGCCACATTCCGAGGTTTAACAAGCGCGTCACGCTGGAGTATCCGGAAGTCAGGTGGGGCCTGCCCAGAAAGTACCGAGGCGCTCCAGTGCTGCTTACTGGTCTTGATGGCCAGGAGAAGTGTACCTCCTGCAAGCTCTGCCAGTTCATCTGCCCGCCCAAGGCGATCAACATCGTGGCCGGGGAGACGGATCTCGCTAAAGAAAAGTTCCCCAGAGAATTCACTGTTGACATGGGGCTCTGCATCTTCTGCGGGTATTGCCAGGAGGTCTGCCCCGTCGAGGCGATCTGGCTGAAGGATGAGTACGAGCTTGCCGATTACGACAGGACAAGGCTTATTTATACTAAGGAGGAACTCTTGGCGAGAGGGCGCAAACAGCCTTACCTGCCGGGAAAGGAAAAGCCGCTGGAGGAGGTGAAGCCATGATGCTCTGGATCTTCTTCGCGGTGGCCTTTATCGCCTTTCTCGGCGCGCTCGGCCTTGTCTTTCACTCCCATCCGATGGCCGCGGGGCTGTCAATGGCCCTGGCGATGGTGGCGCAGGGAGCGCTGTACATCCTGTTGCACGTTCCGTTCCTCGGTTTCTTCCAGATCATCATTTACGCCGGCGCCGTGATGGTAATGGCCGTCTTCATCATAATGGCCCACGGCGCTAGGGAACCGGGCCAGGAGGTGAGCCTGGCCCAGACGATCGTGACCTACGTGGCCACGGCCCTTTTTCTCGTGCAAGCGCTTCGCGCCGTGTGGAGCGCCGCCCCGCCCGCTTTCACGGAAGTTGACAGGGCCTTTGGAAGCCTGCAACAGTTCGGCAATCTTCTGGTCGAGCACTACGCCGTTCCCTTCGAGCTGGCGTCGCTCGTCCTTCTGGCGGCGATGGTGGGCGCGGTTGTTCTCGCGCGGAGGGTTGCCCAATGATGGCGCTCGGCCCGTTTCTCATCCTTTCAGTTTTCCTCTTCGCCGCGGGGCTGATAGGCGTCTTGACGCGGCGGTCGGCCATTCTGGTCTTTCTGTCGGTGGAGTTGATGCTCAACTCGGCCAACCTACTTTTCCTGGCCTTCGGGCGGTACTACGGCGACCTGCAAGGCGCGGCCTTCGTTTTCTTTGTCCTGGCCGTAAGCGCGGCGGAGGCGGCCGTCGGAATGGCCATTGTGGTCGCTTTCATCCGGCGCGCCAAGACCACCAATATTGACGCCGCGAACCTGATGAAGTGGTAGCCTAAACTCCACCGCCGGGGCGCGGAGGCACGAAGGCAGGAAAGTGAGTCGTGCTTAGTGAATGGTGAAAAGTGAAAGATGCGGGGATTTCGCCTAATGGTGCGGGAAGGC
>JBBIMN010000020.1:0-1649 GCA_037444385.1 Acidobacteriota bacterium
TGACGCCATGAGGTTCGCTTGCAAGAGTGAAGATCGAAATAGAGAGTGGATGCAGTTGTTGCGGAGAGCCACCGCCTGCCTTGTCGTCGCGGCAACGATGCCGCTGCTAGCCGAGGCACAATCGCCGGGCCGTGGCCCTGGCTTGCTTAAATTGCCATTAAAGCACGAGGGGAGACGCCTGCCTAACCCCAAGCTTGATTGGAAGATAAAGCCGGTTTCTACCCCGAAAGTCTTCTCCGAACCGCTGACCCTCTCGCAACAGCCATATTCATCCATGATACAGATTCCGCTGGATGATGGAACGGTTTCGTCCTGGGCCGTGACGGGCTACGACACGGGCGGGTCTGACGGGCCGGACTACGATATCTCCTGGGGCTTCAACACGGCCGCTGGACAGCCCATTGATCCAACCAAAAACGTGATCGAGCTCTCCTTTGAGACAGACTACCTGTGGAATGACACCCACTATGCTGAAGCCTACCTCTCGTTTTCGGCGCCGGACGGGACCATTCTAAGGCCCTGGCACGTCGGGATTCCGTACACGGGGCCTCAAGCATACCAAACCTTGATGTTCTTGATGACCGACTGGCTTTGGATTACGGATCCCGCGCAAACAAGAAACAACGTACAAGTGGCCGATACGTTTGCCCTGGCCTATGATTTTCCGCTCTATTTTTCTCAAACCGCTGGCTGCGCGGGCTGCGGGCGTAGCGTGGGACTTCAGCCCGCGGGCGCCGGACAACTGGAAGTGGTCCAATGGATTCCGCACGCAGGCGCCGTACCGGCTTCCCTGTTGGTGGCCGGACTCAGCGCGACGAGCTTGTCTGGTGATGGATCGGCGGTCACGAATCTCAACGCCTCGGCGATTACGAGCGGAACGATTTTAGAGGCCGCATTGCCAGCGAACGCCTTGGTGGCGGACAAGTCATCGAAGATCATTGCCCCGCAATACTTCCTGGGAGGGACAACGCCCGGCGTGCCTGGATTGGTGGTGCACGGCTGGGAGTACAACATCTTTCCCAATCTGGCAATCACGAACGACAACGCGCCAGTGAACAGCCAATGGCAAATCGTGAACCGGGGCGACACGGGGGCGCTGGTTTTCACGAATGGAGTCCCCGGGGACGACGGCAGCCTATCCATTGGCGTGGGCGGCAAGGTAAGCGCGACCGGAGATGTTGCCATTCTGGGAAAGCTCAATGTCGCGGAGGGTCCCGACAAGACGGTAGGGCAGGTGGTGCTGCAGTACGGCGCCGTCACGGTGATGACCAAGGCCGTCAGGAGCAGCTCGAGAATTTTTCTCTCTTACGCGGGAGTGGATGGCCAGCCAGGCACGCTGTACAGCGGCGATATTTTGGACGGGACATCATTCGTGATTCATAGCACCTCTTCGCTCGACAATTCGCCGGTGAACTACTGGATCATCAACTGAGTGCCATGAGCCCATCTCAGAAACAGGATGGCCCGCGCCCTTTGATGGCGGCTTTGTCATGTGCGGCATAAACGGCATCTTGCGGCTGAATCCCGATAAAGCGCCGATAGACCGCGAGGAACTCGTAAGGACTCGCGATGCTATGGCGGCGCGCGGGCCGGATGGCTTCGGCGAATGGATATCGCCTTCCGGCAGCATGGGACTCGGCCACCGGCGG
>JBBIMN010000020.1:1659-7374 GCA_037444385.1 Acidobacteriota bacterium
CCATCATTGACCTCTCGGACACGGGCGCTCAGCCGATGTCATTCGCTAATGGCCGCTACCGGATAGTCTTCAACGGCGAGATCTACAACTACCGCGAATTAAGACGTGATTTGGAGCAACGGGGCGTTCGTTTCAGCTCGCGTAGCGATACGGAGGTAATCCTGGCGCTGTATGCCAGGGAACGCGAAGAAATGCTGGGGAAGTTGCGCGGGATGTTCGCCTTTGCCCTGTGGGACGAGGCCGAACGGCGGCTTCTTTTTGCGAGAGACCATTTCGGCATCAAGCCCCTGTACTACTCGCAGGGCGGCGGCTATTTGCGTTTCGCTTCGCAGGTCAAGGCGTTGGAGCGCGGCGGCAACGTTTCCAGCGACCCTGACCCTGCCGGCGTTGCGGGTTTCCTGCTTTGGGGGTGGGTGCCGGAGCCGTTCACGATTCGGCGTGACGTGCGAGCGCTGCCCGCTGGCCATTTCATGTTCGCGGAAAGGGACCGGCTAATGGCCCCGCGGAGTTTTCATTCAATTGCCAGAGACGAATGCCGGTCCGAACAAAGCCTTGCGGCGGCTATAGAGAACTCGGTTCGCGCGCACTTGGTCGCCGACGTACCCGTGGCCGTTTTCCTGTCGGCGGGCATGGACTCCAGCATGATCACGGCCTTGGCTCGCCGGCATCTTTCGGAGCCCCCCGTGACTTTTACGGTCCGGTTCGGAAGCCTTATGGACACGCCGCTGGACGAGGGCCCGGTCGCGGCCCAGATCGCGAAATCATTGGGAACGCGGCACGTGGAACGCGTTGTGGAGCAGAAAGAATTTCCGGACTTGTTTGAACGGGTAGTTGACGCCATGGACCAGCCCAGCATAGACGGGTTCAACGTGTTTGTCGTCAGCAGCGTCGCGCGCGAGGCCGGTTTGAAGGTGGTCCTGTCCGGGCTGGGCGGAGACGAGCTGCTTGGCAGCTATCCCTCTTTTCGCGACGTGCCTCGCTGGAAACATTGGAGCCGCCTTGGCCGTTTGATTCCGGGCGCCGCTTCGCTTTGGCCCAACATGGCGCGGGGACTACGGCCTTCCAAGCCCAAGCTTGCGGGCTTGTTTCGCTACGGCGCGTCGGACGCGGGCGCCTATTTTCTGCGCCGCGGGCTTTTTCTTCCCGGCGAGTTGCCGTCATTGCTCGGGCCGGAGCTCGCCGCCGAGGGGCTGGCCGCGTACGATCCGATAGCGGCGGCCGAAGAGTATCGCGCGGCTGATGAAGACGGCGCGCAAAGCAACGGCGGGGAAGACTCCTGGCGTTCCGTTCATCTCATGGAGACGCGGCTGTACATGCGCAACCAATTGTTGAGAGATGCGGACTGGGCTTCCATGGCCCACTCCCTTGAACTGCGAGTGCCGCTAGTGGATTCTTGGCTTATCAAGCAGGCCGCGGGCATGAACTTTGAGCCAGCGCGCAGCCGTGGAAAGGCGGCGGCTTTGCGCGAGGTGGCCCCTGAACTCCCCGATGCGGTGTGGCATCGTCCCAAGTCAGGGTTCGTCATCCCTGTAGTGGATTGGCTTGCGGCCCCGCGGGCGTCAACGAACAAGAGGTCCTTTGGCAGGGACTCTCGCATGGTCGCGGTCAGGGTGCTGAGTAAATTCATTGACTTGGATGGCCAATGCCCACAGTGCTGATCTTCCCGGGCCGCTACTTCCCGCCTCAGGGATAATGGGCCTCATACAAGCCAGGCTTGAGGGGAGTTTCGTGGCGGCGGTTGAAATTTTCTTTCTAGGGCTGCTAGGCTTGGCGTCATGCGCAAGCATCGCCGCTGACAACGCCGGCCTTGGAGGGCTCACTCTTTTCTTTCTTCCAAGGCTCTTCGCTGGCCGGTGGCGCCCGCCATTGCCGGTCGTCCTGTTGGTTGTATTCTTCGCCTGGAACGTTGTTTCCGCTCTGGCCAGCCCCCTTCGTTGGGAAGCCATCCAAAGCATCCCTCACTACTGGTCCTGGACAGCCCTGCTGACGGCCTCGGCGATCCCTCTGTTTCGGCGCAGGTTGGATATATTCGCGGCCCTCATGTCATTGTCAGCCATCGCCAGCGCGGTGGTGGCGGTGTTTGAGTTCATTACCGGCGCCGACTGGCCGGTGGCGCTGCGAATGGCCACGCGGCAATTAGGGGTCAATGGGGCGAGAGGTTTTTTCAGCAACGGTTTAACCTACGCGGGGGTGATAACGATAGCGGGCCTTTTCCTGGCCGGGAGGGCCATTTATGGCCGCGAACGCAAGGCCGTGGCAATACTGTTATGGGCCGCCGTCGCCGCCTGTTTCCTCGGCCTGTTGTTGAGCAAGGAGCGGGCGTACTGGCTGGCCTTGTTGCCGGCCGCGGCGCTCCTCTCCCTGGGAAAGGGCTGGAAGCGCGCCACGGCCGTGGCGGCTGCCGTGCTTCTGGCGATATTGCTCCTACTTGCTCTGGGGCCAGCCGCCTTGCGACAGAGGCTTTATAGCATCAACGACGCATCGGACCAGGGCAACTTGGAGCGGATTTATCTTTGGCGTTCCGCCATTGATATCATAGCGGACAGGCCCCTTGCCGGGTGGGGCTTCGGCACCTACCAGGATGTGGCGCCGCGTTACAAAGCCCCCTACGCCTCATTCGTGCGCCATCCGGACGGGCCGCCCGGTTTTCGTACAACCAGCCACGCCCACAACCAGTACCTCATGATTGCCATCCATTCCGGCTTGATCGGGCTTGGCATATTCGCCGCGTTCGTATTTCTCGCCTTTCGGTCCGTCTGGCGTGATTGCGACGACGGAATCAAGTACGGCGTCGCCTCCGGTTTTACGGCTTTCCTGATAGGCGGGCTCTTCGAGTACAACGGCGGCGACGCCGAAGTGGCCACTCTCATGTTTTTCCTGCTCGGGTTGGCAATGCCGGGATACAGGGAGTCCGCGGCCAGAGTAACGCTAAACGGTCCCATTGATTTGAGGGGTCCATGATCTGCGCGCTGATTGTCCTGGACTATTACATCCCCGGCTTCAGGGGCGGAGGCCCGACCTCATCGGTCGCGCACCTCGTGGAGTGGCTTGGGGAGGAAATAAGCTTTTCTGTCGTGGCAAGGGACCGCGATCTTGGCGACGACAAGCCATACTCTGGCATCGAGCAAAAACGCTGGCAAGTGGTAAACGGGGCAAGGGTGTTTTATCTCAAGCCCTGGGGCTTCTGGCTTCCGCGGTTCGCGCGCCTGCTCCGGCAAACCCCTTACGACATTCTTTACCTGCAGGGCTTTTTTCCGTATCCCACTATCAGCGTACTTCTGATGCGGCGGGTGGGCCTCATTCCGGCGCGCCCGGTGATCATCGCGTCTCGCGGGGACTTCTCGCCCGCCGGCCTATTGATCAAGCGCCGCAAAAAACAGCTTTACATCTGGGCCGCCAGACTGATCGGGCTGTACAGAAACGTTACGTGGCAGGCCACCGCCGAGAGGGAACGGGCGGAGATTCTCGATGGATTCGGCAAAGAGGCCGAGGCCGCCGGTTCCCGCATCGTGATCGCCCCCAACCTTCCGCCGCGGGCACCGCTCCATCCCGCACCCACGGCACGCCCCCCCAAAAAAGCCGGAGAAGGGCGCATTATCTTCCTTTCCCGCATTGCGAGGAAGAAGGGGCTTGATCTCGCGTTGCGGGCTCTCGCCGGCGTAAAGGGGAATGTGGAGTTCGACGTTTACGGCCCCATCGAGGACGGCGAATATTGGCGGGAGTGCGAGAGCCTCATGGAATCTCTTCCGCCCCGGGTGCGAGCCGGCTACAAAGGAGCGGTACGGCCCGAAGAGGCGTTCCATACGTTCGCGGGTTACCACCTTTTTCTCTTTCCGACGCGGGGCGAGAACTTCGGCCACGTGATATTGGAGTCGCTGGTGGCGGGGTGCCCGGTGCTCATAGGCGACACTACCCCATGGATGAACCTCTCGGAGGCGCGCGCCGGTTGGGCGTTGCCGCTGTCTGACATGGACGCCTTCGCGCGCGCGATAGATCAGGTTGTCGCCATGGACGCTGCGGACTTTGATCGCGCCAGCCATGATGCGTTTGAGTACGGATGCAAGATTTGCAATGACGGCGCCAATATCGAGGCAAACCGGAAAATGCTTCTGGAAACGCTGCGTGCGTCCGTTACTTAAGGTTTCTCATCGCAAAAAAAGCGGCACCTGACATCTCCTTGCCATGGGCTGCCTGCGAAAGCAGCCGCAGCCGGCGGTCAAGCGCATAAGCCACGTCCGTGTACATTCGGAGAATGGAATGAAGATACTGAACCTTGGCTGTGGCACTAAGGCCAGTTCAAGCCCCGACGTGGTAAATGTTGACTGGTCCATATACTTGCGGTTGAAAAGGAACCGTTTGCTGCGGGCTGTTGTGCCACTGTTGGC
Source organism: Acidobacteriota bacterium (assembly GCA_037444385.1). Classification (GTDB taxonomy): domain Bacteria; phylum Acidobacteriota; class UBA4820; order UBA4820; family DSQY01; genus JAEMPZ01. The sequence goes on from JBBIMN010000020.1 coordinate 6,045, forward strand.
CAAAGGCGAACGCCTGGATCGTTTCAACTCTTTGTCCGGCAACATCATGGTTCACAATCTGGCGAAAGGGCTCCCCTTCGCGTCAAATTCCGTGGATGTCGTGTATCACTCCCATTTCCTAGAACATCTTGATGCAGGCCCCGCCAGGGCATTCTTATCGGAAGCGAGAAGGGTGCTCAGGCCGGGCGGCATTCAACGCATCGTCGTCCCTGACCTTGAAAAAGCCTGCCGGAACTACATCTCGCACGTCGAGCTTAGTGAAACAAATGCGGATGAAGCCGGCAAACACGACTCCTGCGTCGCCGAAATAATTGAACAGTCCGTGCGAAAAGAAGCGTGGAGCACCAGCCGGCAGAAACCTTTGAGAAGGCTTATTGAAAACGCTTTTCTTGGGGATGCAAGACGCAGAGGCGAGACTCACCAATGGATGTACGATAGAATCAACTTGGGCGCGCTGTTGCGAAGCCTTGGATTCAAGAACCACCAACTCCAAAGTTACAATACCAGCCAGATCCCCGGCTGGAATCAGTACGGGTTGGATTCGGACGAACACGGCAATGAATATAAGCCCAGGTCACTGTACATGGAGGCGCAAAAATGAACTGCGCGCTTTGCTTTCAGTGCAACGGTGTGATTGTCAAGCAACGAATTGAGAGCTTCACGTGGCGAATCCCGGCATCCTTCCGGGCCGGTTGTTGAGGCTGTGAGGACAAACTTTGCGCGTGCTTGGGTGGCCCTTTGACCGGGAACTCTCGTATGACGGCATCGCATGATGCGGGCAGACCTGGAACGCCGGCAAACATAGCGCTGATCTGCCATGTCTACCCGCCCGAACATGCCCCGGCCGGCGTTATGGTCGCGGAACTCGCCGAAGATCTGGCTGCCCGCAATTACAGGGTAACGGTTATCACGGGCTGGCCCAATCATCCCGCGGGCGTTTTGTTTCCTGGATGGCGCGCCAGATGGCGTCACGCTGAACAGGAGCCGGGAGGCTTCCGCGTCATCCGGTGTGGCCACAGCATTCACCCGCGCGGGGGAACATTCTGGCGCCTTTGGTACTACCTCACATTTGCCATAAGCTCCTTTGTCAATGGAGCGTTTGCCGGGCATTTTGACGCTGTCTTGTGCCTTTCTACTCCAGTCTTTGGCAGTTGGACCGCTTGGATGCTGGCCCGAAGCAAGGGCGCGCGCTTCATATACGCGATCTTTGACCTGCACCCGGAGGCCGCCGCCAACTCGGGACTCATGGCACGGGGCGCGGCCTACCGCGCGCTGCGCGCCGCAGACACGCTGCTTTGCCGGCTGGCCTCGTCCATGGCGACCCTGAGCG
>JBBIMN010000020.1:7384-15321 GCA_037444385.1 Acidobacteriota bacterium
TCGCCGAGCACGCGGATGCCGCGCACGAAGTTGGGGGCGAGGCAAAAACCGGGCGGCGTCCCCTCGACGTGCAACACCTGGCGAACGCCCTTGAGGTACTGATTGCGTTTGAAACCTTCGAGGTACTTGCGGAAATCATCGCTCGCGGGATCAGCAAGGAGAAAGTCAACGTGGTCCCATTTTGGCTGGATGGCCGTAAGATTCAGCCAGGCCCGCGGAACAACGCGTGGCGGCGAGCACAAGGGATCGCGCCGGAAACCTTCGTGGCCCTGTACGCGGGGACTATCGGGTATATCAGCGGTGCGGAAGTTCTCATTGAGGCCGCCCGGCATCTTCGCGCGCGCGAGGATATCCTTCTTTTGTGCGTGGGCGAGGGGCCCGTCAAGGAGCGGCTCCAAGAGACCGCGGCCCAACTGGGCCTGAAAAATATCCGGTTCCTGCCCTTCCAGCCGTCGGGCGCGCTCGATGAAGTTCTGGCTAGCGCCGGCGTTGGCTTGGTGACGCTCCTGCCCGAGGCAGGCAAGACGTCCATCCCGTCAAAAGTGCTTGGCTACCTTGCCGCGGGGCGGCCAGTCATCGCTTCGGTTGCTCCCGAAAGCGATACGGCGAAAATGATTCGGCTGGGCGCGTGCGGCCGGGTGGCGGCATGCGGGGACGCCGCCGCCCTGGCCCTGGCCATCAAGGAATTTGCGGACGATCCTGAAATGAGCGTCGAACTGGGCAGGCGTGGCCGGATGTATTTCGAGCAGGTCTTTGACCGCGGTACCTGCGTGAGGGCGTATGAGCGGCTTCTCTGCGGCGCCTGAACGCGGCCCGGCGATTCTTGACGACGTCGTAGCGGTTCACCTGGAGGCGTTTCCCGGGTTCTTCATGGCGCAGTTGGGGCCACGGTTTCTTCGAGAGTACTACCGGTGCGTTGAGGAATACCCGCAAGGAATTTTGTTGGCCGAAATGAATGAGCAAGGATGTGTCGGGTTCGTGGCGGGATTCATTAATCCAAGCGAGTTTTATCGAAATTTGCGTAACCGCCGTATCCGGCTGGCGCTGGCGGCCGGCGCCGGAATCGCGGCTCGGCCGCAACGCCTGATCACCATGTTTGCGAACTACCGGCGCGCCGGCCACACCGCCAGGCAAGTGCCGGCGCCAGACACGGCGGAATTGTCGTCCCTTGCCGTGCTGCCCAGTGCCGCAGGCCATGGCGCGGGGACGCGCTTGGTGCAAAGATTCATTGCCGCTGCGAAAACAATGGGCGCGGCCCAAGTCGCGCTCACCACCGATACCAATGGCAATGACGCCGTCAACAGATTTTACCGGAAACTTGGCTTTGCTTGCGTCCGGACCTTCAAGGCGCGGCGCGGGCGTCTGCTCAACGAATACGTGCTGGAGATTGGAAAGGCCCGGTCATGCGCGAATCCTTCTTAAGCTTTTCGCCGCCATTCATTGGCGCGGAGGAAATTGCGGAGGTCGTGGATACGCTGAAGACCGATTGGATCACGACCGGGCCGAAAACCCGCCGGTTCGAGTCGGAGTTCGCCAGCTTTCTCGGCGCGGAAGCCGCTCTCGCGGTCTCTTCGGCGACCGACGCGATGCTGGCCGGCCTGGCCGCGCTCGGAGTTCAGCCCGGCGGCGAAATCATCACGACGGCGATGACCTTCTGCTCCACGGTCCATGTCATCGAGCACCTTGGGGCGCGCCCGGTGCTGGTGGATGTCGAGGAGGACACGCTATGCATTGACGCCAAGGCCGTCCGGCGGGCCGTGACTCCAAGGACGCGCGGCCTGCTCCCGGTGCACGTCTACGGCCACCCCTGTGATATGGACCCGCTTCTCGAATTGGCGGCATCCCGAGGGTTATTCATATTGGAGGACGCGGCCCACGCCCTGCCGGCGCGTTACAAGGGGCGGATGGTCGGCACGATCGGCACGGCGACGGCTTTCAGCTTCTACGCTACGAAGAACATGACCACTGGTGAAGGGGGTATGCTCGCCGGTGATCCGGACTTGATTGCCAGGGCGCGGATGTGGAGCCTGCACGGCATGAGCCGTGACGCGTACAAACGGTACAGCGCGGAGGGCTCGTGGTTCTACGAGGTGGTGCTGCCCGGGTTCAAGTGCAACATGACCGACATACAGGCGTCCTTGGGGTTGCAGCAGCTCAGGAAATTGGGGCGGTTTCAAGAGCGCCGCCGGGAGATCATGCGCCGCTACCACGGCGCGTTCATGGAGCTTCCGGAGGTGCAGGTTCCCGTGGAGCGTGAGGGCTGCGAATCGGCGTGGCATCTTTACCCGCTTCGGCTCAACCTCGACATGCTCACAATCGGCCGCAACCAGTTCATCGAGGAGATGAAGGCGCGCAATATCGGGACGTCGGTGCACTTCATCCCGATTCATCTGCACCCTTATTACAGGGACAAGTATGGATACAAGCCCCAGGATTTCCCGGTGGCGTTCGCGAACTACCAGCGCCTGATCAGCCTGCCGCTTCATCCCAGGCTGTCGGACGAAGATGTAACAGATGTGATCGAGGCCGTTTTCGGCGTGGCGAAGGCCTTCCGGCGATGAGAGCGCCAGGAAAAGGGCTTCCCAACTGGCTTGAGAGGACGACCGCTTGCGGCGCCTTCTGCGCGCTATCGCCACTGTTGCTTCTCTGCGCTCTGGCGGTCCGGCTTTCATCGCCAGGCCCCGTGATTTTTCGCCAGGAACGAGTTGGGCGGGGCGGCAAGCCCTTTCGTCTCCTGAAGTTTCGTTCGATGCTGGTGAACTCGGGCGGCGTCCAGGTGACCACGCGAGGTGATTCGCGGATCACGCTCGTGGGACGGATCCTTCGAAAGACGAAGCTCGATGAACTTCCCGAGCTGTGGAATGTTGTAAATGGAGACCTCTCGCTGGTGGGACCGAGGCCTGAAGTTCCCCGGTACGTGAAAATGGACGACCCGCTTTGGCAGATGGTTCTCGCGACGCGCCCTGGGATCACCGATCCGGTGACACTCCGCTTGAGAAATGAAGAGAGCCTGATGGCGGCGGCCGGCGGGGCCTCGGAGCTTTTCTATACGGCGGTCCTCCAGCCGTACAAGCTTCGCGGGTATTGGGACTACATCAGCAAGCGGACCGCGTGGAGCGACTTGAACGTGCTGGTTCGCACGTTATGGGCTGTCATTTGGCCGCCCGCGGCCCCGCTTCCGACGCTTGACGAAGTGCGCGGCGGAGCGATAGAATGTGCCGCGGCGAGCAGCGAAAAAGGCATGGAAGGCCATGAGTAAAACGGGCTGGCAACTAATTAACAAGCAGCGCTTTGCGAGGCGGATCCAGCTTCTCATGGATATCTTCACGCTTTCGGCGGCGCTCCTATTGGCGTACATGGTACGCTTCAATTTTTCGCCACGCCGGTTTCAAGCGGAGTCGGGACTTGCACAACTGCCATTTGTGGTGCTTCTGCAATTCTCGGCGCTTTTCGTGGCGGGAGTTTACAGCTTTATTTGGCGCTACGTCGGAATGACAGAGGTGTGGGCATTTGTAAAGGCGGCGGGGGGATCGCTCTTGGTTCTGCTCTTGTTTCGCTTGTGGATGCCGGACTTTCTCAGCAACCTCCGAGTGCCACTCTCAATCATTTTACTGGACACGGTGCTGGGATTCACCGGCGTGCTGTCGCTCAGGGTGTTGAGGCGCGCGCTTTACGAGCAGCACGAGAGGCGGCACAAGGAATATGAAAGGCCGGAGGCCCGGAAGCCGGTGCTTCTTGTCGGCGCTGGACACGCGGGGATGCTGGCGGCGAAGGAGATCGTTGGCCGCGGCGAAACGCGCCTTCAGGTGAAAGGCTTCGTGGACGACGACCCGCAGAAGCAAGGATCCGTGATACAGGGGGTGAAGGTCCTCGGCACGACGAGGGACATTCCGCGCCTGGTGCGGCGGCTCGGCGTGGATCACGTCGTCATTACGATTGCGGCTGCCTCGCGGCAAGACATTGAGCGCATAGTGGGCCTGTGCAGGGAAGCGGGCGTGAAGGCTCGCATAATCCCGGGGCTGTTCGATCTCCTGGACGGCATGGTGTCGCTCACCCGCATAAGGGACGTGGAAATAGAGGACCTTCTCGGGCGCGCCCAGATAGCGCTCGAAGAGCCGGAGGCCAAAGGGTTCCTGTCGGGAAAGACCGTCATGGTGACGGGGGCGGGCGGCTCCATCGGATCTGAGCTGGCGCGGCAAGTGGCGCTCCTGGCACCCTCGCGGCTGCTTCTGGTGGAACGGGCGGAATTCGTGCTCTTCGCCATTCACCGGGAACTGGTGGCCAAACACCCCGGCCTTGGCCTGGTCCCCCTGGTCGCCGACGTTGGGGATGAAGGCCGAATGCGGATGATCTTTGAAACGTACCGGCCGGCGGTCGTCATCCACGCGGCGGCACACAAGCACGTGCCCATGATGGAGTGGAACCCTTGCGAGGCCGTGAAGAACAACGTGCTGGCCACGGAAGTCACCGCGAGATTGGCGGGAGAGCACGGCGCCGAGGCCTTCGTCTTCATCTCAACGGACAAAGCCGTAAATCCCGTGTCCGTCATGGGCGCATCCAAACGGATGGCGGAACTGGTGGTTCAGGAGATGGGCAAGCGTTACGGCACGCGCTACGAGGCCGTGCGCTTCGGCAACGTGCTGGGCTCCACCGGCTCGGTGATCCCCATCTTCCGGGAGCAGATCGTCCGGGGCGGGCCGGTTACCGTGACGCATCCGGACATGGTGCGGTACTTCATGACGATCCCCGAGGCCGCCCAGCTCGTATTGCAGGCAGGGGCGATGGGGCAGGGCGGGGAGATTTTCATCCTGGACATGGGCGAACCCGTCAAGATCGTGGACTTGGCGAAGCAGATGATCACGCTCTCCGGATTCAAGCCCGGCGAGGACATGGAGATCGTTTTTACCGGCATGCGGCCCGGGGAGAAGATGGCCGAAGAGCTGATGAACGGGAACGAGGCCGCGTGCAAAACGAGGCATCCGAAGATTTTTATAGGAAAATTCAACGACGCGAACAATGGAGCCATGCAAGAAGCTATGCGTGAATTGGCCGCGGCGGTCAAGCAGGAGGATCACGCCAAGGTGAGAGCGGCGCTGAGAAAACACATCTCGGAAGCTCGCCTGCAAGGCTGAAGGGGGCGCTGACATTGCTATGGTTGCATGGGCCGGACATGCCCGGCCATTGGCAAGCAAAGGTCGCGACGTTCGCATCGCCGCCATTCCGGCCTGTCCGGAATCATGCGGCTTCGCAACGGCTGGCATTTGATATCCCTGCTTCTTCCGACTGAACATTTACAATTCAGTGTTTAACATTTCTCTAGGAGTCCTTCGCATGAGAGGCATCATCCTTGCTGGCGGCGCGGGCACGCGGCTTTTTCCGTTGACCGTCGCGGTGAGCAAACAGCTCATGCCCGTTTACAACAAGCCGATGATCTACTATCCGCTCTCGGCGCTGATGCTCGCGGGCTTGCGGGAAATTCTCGTCATCTCGACGCCGCACGACCTTCCGCTCTTCCAGCGCCAGCTCGGCGACGGAAGACAGTGGGGGATCAGCCTCGCCTACGCGGAACAGCCGGCGCCAGGCGGCCTGGCGCAGGCATTTGTCATCGGAGAGTCCTTCCTTGAGGGCCGCCGTGCATGTCTGGTCCTTGGCGACAATATCTTTTACGGCCAGGGGTTGACCGAAACGTTGGAAAGCGCGGCCACTCGAAAGAGGGGGGCGACTATTTTCGCTTATCACGTTCGTGACCCGCAACGCTATGGCGTGGTGGAGTTCGATGTTTCCGGGCGAGTCCTCTCCCTTGAGGAAAAACCCGCTCACCCCCGTTCCCATTACGCCGTACCGGGCCTCTATTTCTACGATAACCGCGTCGTGAAATTGGCCCGGTCACTCAAGCCCTCGGCCCGCGGCGAACTTGAAATCACGGACTTGAACCGGCTCTACCTCGAAATGGGCCGCCTTCATGTAAAGGTTCTCGGGCGCGGCACGGCGTGGCTGGACACGGGGACGCACGAGGCCCTGCACCAGGCCACCAATTTCGTCCAGGCGGTGGAAGAGAGGCAGGGGCTCATGATCGGATGCGTCGAGGAGGTCGCCCTGAAAAAGGGATGGATCGGGCCGGACGATGTGCGCAAGTTGGCGGAGCCGATGGCAAGGAACGGGTACGGGAAATACTTGCTTGGCCTGCTGGCCCCCGGTGCCCGCTGATAAGGAGAATGGCATGATCCACGACGTGAAAACGAAGTCACTGCGCGTCATCCCCGACGACCGCGGCAAGTTAATGGAGATGCTCCGGGCCGATGACGCCATTTACGGCGGTTTCGGCCAGGTCTACCTCTCGACCACCTACCCGGGCGTCGTCAAAGCGTGGCACTACCACAAGCTCCAGAAGGACAACTTCGTCTGCGTGAAGGGAATGGTCAAGCTTGTCCTCGCCGACACAAGGGACGGTTCGCCGACAAAGGGCGAGATAAACGAATTTGTCGTCGGAGAACACAACCCGCTTCTCGTGCAGGTCCCCATCGGCGTCTACCACGGCTGGAAGTGCATCGGGACGGAGGAAGCCTACGTCATAAACGTCACCACGAAGACCTACAATTACAAGGACCCGGACGAGTACAGGCTCGACCCGCACAGTAACGGCCAGATCAAGTACGACTGGGCGACCAAGGACAGATGAACAGGAGTAAGGGACGCAGGCGATGGAAGGCGATCATCTTATCGTAGATTCCCTGCTCGAGGCGCTGCCTGGAGTGCTCGCGATCTACCGCTTCGGTTCGGCCGCGACGGGCGAGACGCACGGCGGAAGCGACGTTGATCTTGCTGTGCTGCCCTCCGCTCCGGTTGATTCCATCGTGCGATGGGATGCACAAGAAACGCTGGCCCTCTCCCTTCGTAGGCCCGTTGACCTCGTTGACCTGTTAGCGGCCTCAACCGTTATGCGCATGCAGGTCGTCAAGGATGGCGTCATTCTCTACGATGCCTCGCCCGGCAAGCGGCGAATGTTTGAAACGATGGTCTTTTCAAGCTACGCGAGGCTTAACGAGGAGCGCGCAGCCATACTCCGCAGGGTCATGGAAGAGGGGAAGGCCTATGGTTGACGACGTGAGCCTGAATAAAGCGGCGATCATTGAACGTTGCGTAGCCAGGGTCAATGAAGAATACGGCGCGGACGACGCGAGGCTCTTTCGAGACCAGACGAGGCAGGACGCCATCATTTTGAACCTTCAGCGTGCCTGCGAAGCCTCGATAGACCTGGCAATGCACCACGTCAAGGAACTGCGGCTTGGCGTGCCGCAGGAAAGCCGGGACGCGTTTCTTTTCCTCGCTGAGGCTGGCCGCCTCCCCAAAGGGCTTGCCACCCGTATGGCCAAGATGGTGGGGTTCAGGAATGTCGCCGTTCAAGACTATCAGGCGTTGAACCTTCAGATAGTCAAGGCGATCGTCACGGAGAGGCTGGACGACTTTCTGGCCTTTGCCAAATGGGCGGCGCAAGGACCGTGAGGCCAACGAAGCTGGCCCTTCTGGGCTGTCGCGGGATGTTCGCGGTTGATGCGCTTCCCATCTTGGAGGCGGCTGGCTTCGAGGCCGAGGGGGCCGACCTGCCCGAATTCGACATCGCGGACAAAAGCTCCGTCGAGGATTTTTTCGGTCGAACGAATCCCGGCGTCGTCCTGAACGCAGCCGCTTTCACCGATGTTGACGGAGCCGAGGGGAGGGAAGCCGATGCCTTCCGCGCCAACGCGAAAGGCCCGGAGGTCCTCGCCGGTGCTTGTGCCCGAAGGGGTTCGTTTCTCGTCCATATCAGCACCGACTACGTTTTTCCTGGTGGCAAACCCGAAGGCTATGAGCCCGGCGACCGTCCCGGGCCCGCCGCCAGCGCTTATGGCAGAAGCAAGCTGGCGGGAGAGCGGGCCATCGCGGGGGTTCTTCCGAAG
>JBBIMN010000021.1:0-2647 GCA_037444385.1 Acidobacteriota bacterium
GTAGCCGGTGGGGCTTGAAGCCGCGCAGGTTGCCCCGCCATCAACGGAAGTGAAGAGCCCGTTGAAGCGCCCCTCCCAAGCCTCCAAATCCGAAGCGTACTTCGGGCATGTTGCCACCGCCGTTGGAATGCTCGTGCCTACGTCCGCCGTCGATCCGCCGCAGCCCGCGCTCCAAGTGGTGCCGCCGTCCCTCGATATCCACATGCCCCTCAAAATACCGTAAGAAAAACGTCGGTGTTGTTGGCGGCAATAGCCAGCGCGGTTGGCGTCTTGTTTACCATTCCGGCCGGCCCCTTATAGGTCCAGGTTGTTCCTCCCCCATAACTGAACACCGGCCCGCCGTCAGTATACACTCCGGCGGCGAGAAGCTGTCCGGATGGCCCCGTGGCCAGGGCGCGCGTGTCGTTAAGGCCCGCAATGGAGGAAGCAGCGTTATACCCTGGCCCCCAGCCGTAGGTATAGCTGTAATAGATGCCGCCGCCTCGAGTGCCCACGAAGAGAAAATACTGCCAGCTTCCCGTTGTGGGCACGGCCAGCGACGTGACCGGGACGGGCAGGCCCGACGACTGGTTGACAAACTGGTGCATGTAGCTGGAGTTTACGGTAGTGAAGTCGTCGAACGAGGCGTAGACATAGCCGCTATTGGTCGCAACATAGACGCCGTACGGATAACTTGCGCCCTTGGCATACCTCGGGTCGAAAGCGATGGCCGTGATGGTCGCCGTATCAGGGACCGACGACAGATGGGCCCATGTCGTCCCGCGGTCGTAACTGCGCCATAGGCCGCTTCCCGCCAAGCCCGCGTAGAGCGTAGTGTCGCTGTTGTAAGCCGGGCTGACGCCAACAGCGGTCACGTTGCCCGCCAGAAGCCCGATGCGCACCCAGGCTTCTCCAGGTATCTGGGCGGAAACCGCCATCGCGAACACCGCAACTACCAGGAAAACCAGCACTCCCCTTCTCACGCTCATGGCGCACCTCGCCTCTCAAATAAAACTTACAGGGATAATATACGTTCCAAACCGCTCTTGCGCAAGTGATTTGCGTCACATATGGCCTTCTTAGGGCAGGCCGGCGGGGACTGGGAGGCGAGGTGACAGTGGGCCGGCGGAACGGTGGGACGGAGGAACAGAAAGTACCGCTGACACCGGTACTCCGACACCCCGATACCTCGATATTCCGACACCCCGACAAGCCGTTGCGCCCTTAACCCGGCCTGGAGCGCTCGGCCCGTTCCGGCTATAATTGTCCAATGGCGGTCGAGCGGCGGGCCTGGCGCGTCGAGGGGCGCGTCCAGGGGGTCGGTTTCCGTTATTTCGTGGTGAGGCGGGCGCTTGAGCTCGGCCTTCGCGGCTGGACGAGAAACCTATACGATGGCGCGGTGGAGGTGGCGGCGTCCGGCTCCATAGCGGCGCTGGACGCTCTAGAAGCGGCCATCTCCGCTGGCCCGCCGCACGCGCGCGTGAAGCGCGTCAGGCGCATGGAACCGCCACCAGCCCTTGAAAACATCCACGGCTTTACGGTAGAGTATCACGATGGGCCATAGGCCCGTTCGTGCCTGTAGCTCAGTTGGATAGAGCACCTGCCTCCTAAGCAGGGGGTCGTGGGTTCAAGTCCCGCCAGGCACACCACGCGTTTAGCAAGGAGTCCGCAGATGACGAAAAAGCTCACCAAGCAGGAGATGCGCCAAGACGCCTTCCGTGATTTTCTTTCCCTGGCTTACAAGGACATCGAGCAGAGTCTTGAGCACCACTGGAAGGTCTACGTTCTTGGCTTGGCCGTGTTTCTGGCGGCCATCGTCGGAGGAATGCAGGCGGCCAGCTTCTTTGAAGCGAGAAAGGACGATGCTTCTATGCGCCTCGCCAAGGTGATGGAGGCGTTCAACGCCCCGGTGCTTTCGGCCGGCGACCCGGCCCGAAAGGAGCTTTCATCGCGGCAGTCGCTATTTTTTGACAGCAACCAGGCGCGCGACGCCGAAGTAACAAAGCGGATAGAAGAAGCGCTGAAAGGCGGCGGGCCAGCGCTGACGCGCGATCTCGCGCTCCTTTGCAAGGCCGAGGAGGCCGCGCGAGCGCAGCGGTACGACGAGGCTATCTCCGTCTCGGCGCCGCTTTGCGCGAATCCGCCGGCCGGTGCATTGGCTATCATGTTCCAGGCGCGAGTTTATGAGGCCCAGAAGAAGCCGGATCAGGCGGAAGCCGCGTGGAAAAAACTGTCCGCCATCAAGACCGCCGCGCTTCCAGGTGGCGCCGCGGAGGAGCTGCTGGGTGAGTATTACGAGCGCGCGGGGCAGATGGCAAAGGCCGGGGAGGCTTACAAGGCGGCGCAGGCCGTCCTCGTGGCAAAGGGCGGCGACAGCGACCCGATGCTGGCGCGGGTCAAGGAACGGCTGGAGCAATTGAAGGCGTCATAATGGACGACCGGCCGCCAGAAGAACTTCCAGAGATGGGACCTCTCCAACTGCCGACCGACCGGCAGGACCTGGAGACGCTGTACCGTCTCGCGCAGGTGGTCCACTCATTCCAGGAACTTCAACCCCTGCTGGAAAATCTCGTTGATTTGGCCATCCGCCACGTGAACGCCGAACGCGGCGTCATCTTTTTGCGCGATCCAAGGGGCGACCTCTATCCCACGGCCGCGCGTTCCTTGT
>JBBIMN010000021.1:2657-14850 GCA_037444385.1 Acidobacteriota bacterium
CCGACGGGCAGGTCTATTGCGAAGACTGCGCCCTCACCGTCGTGCAGTCGGCCGTCCACGCCAAAGAGAGCGTTCTGGCCTCGAACCTTCAGACGGACCCAAGGTTCCACAGCGAGAGCGCGATCCACTACAACATCCTGAGCGTCGTCTGCATGCCTCTGGTCAGGGGCGACAGCGTCATCGGCGCCTTTTACCTGGACCACGGGAAGCGCCCGGGCGCCTTTACCGAGCGCGATCACAACTTCCTGAAGGCGTTTTGCGAACTTGCCGGCTCGGCGATAGAAACAGCGGTTGAGCGCGAGCGGTACCAGATCGAGAACCGCTATTTGAGGCAGGTGGCCGCCACCGAAACCGATTTTTCGGAAATAGTCACCAACTCGGCGCAGGTCATATCCATTCTCGAAACGGTTGATCTGGTCGCCTCAAGCAACGTATCCGTGCTCATTACGGGCGAGAGCGGCACCGGAAAAGAGCTTATAGCCAGGGCAATCCACTTCAAGTCGTCAAAGCGGGAAAAGAAATTCGTCGCCCAGAATTGCGCCTCGATCCCCGAAACTTTGCTGGAAAGCGAGCTGTTTGGGTACCGCAAAGGCTCGTACACCGGCGCCACGCATGACAAACCGGGCCTTTTCGAGGTTGCGAGCGGAGGCACGCTCTTCCTCGACGAAATTGGAGACCTTTCGCTCTCCTCCCAGTCCAAGATTCTAAGGGCGCTGCAAGAGGGAGAGATAAAGCGCATCGGCGACAATGCTCCAATCAAAGTGGACGTGCGCGTCCTCTCGGCGACGAACAAGGATCTTTTGGAGCAGATCCGCAAGGGGCTCTTTCGCGAAGACCTTTTTTACCGCCTTAACGTCGTGACGCTCAAGTTGCCGCCACTGCGGGAGCGGCGGGAGGACATTCCTCTTCTGGCCCGCCATTATATGGGCCTCTTCTGTTCCCGCATGGGCAAGCGTTTCGCCGGCTTCGATACGGAGGCGCTGGAGATACTTTCCGCTTACCACTGGCCGGGAAACGTCAGGCAGCTCAAGAACGAGACGGAGCGCCTGGCCATTCTCCTGAACGAAGGGGAACTGGTTGCGGCGCTCAACCTCGCCGAGACGATCCAGCAGGCGGCCCTTTTGAGGCCGCAGGAGACCGGCGCCTCCAAGATGAAAGAGGGCCTTGATGCCATTCAGCGAAAGATGGTGCTCGAGGCGCTCCAGAAGTACCACTGGAACAAGACGCAGGCTGCATCGGACCTCGGCATAACGCGCCGCGGATTGATCAAGATGATCGAGCGCTACGGCCTCGACAGAAGAAAGCGGCCCCGCTAAAAATGAAAAGCCCGCGGGCACTAAACCTGCCTAACGTGCTGACCATGGTGCGCATTTTCATGGCGCCCATCCTGGTGGTCGTTCTATTGACCGAGTTCAAGTTCGAGCGCTGGTTCTTCTTCAACCGGGAAGAGCTCGCCGTCGTGATATTTCTGCTCGCATCCGTGACCGACCTTCTGGATGGATGGCTGGCCCGCCGCCGCAACGAAATCACCACGCTCGGCCAACTTCTGGACCCGATAGCAGACAAGCTCCTCATCGCCTCCGTCCTCATATCGCTGGTCGGGATGCAGCTCGCGCCAGCCTGGGTCGTAGTGGTGATCGTGGGCCGGGAATTTTCGGTCACCGGAATGCGGATGATAGCGTCGCTGCATTCGGTTGTCATTCCGGCGGGCACGCTTGGAAAGTGGAAGATGGTTACGCAGGTGATTGCCATATGCCTCATCATCTGGGGCAACCAGAAAGATTGGCACGTGGCCCAGCAAACCGGTGAAGGGCTTCTGTACCTGGTCGCCTTCATTTCCGTGGTGTCCATGACCGAATATTTCATCAAGTTCTCCTCCATGGTAAACCTCTTTGACGAAAAGGAACGATAAGGAGACCCCGTGCGTGAGGCGCTTTTCAGGAGGATTGCCCTGGCAACGAGCCACCGCTACCGCTGGGTTTTCGCGGCGGCGAGCCTCGTTTCGCTGGCGGTCGTAGCGCTCTTCCTGGTTTTTCCGCCTAGAATTGACTCCGACATACTAGCCCTCTTGCCTCAGAAGAACCCGGTCGTGGAAGATTTTCGTTCAGTGACGACGGACTTCAAGAGCCTCGACTACCTGTTCGTCCTCATCGGCAGCAAAGATCCCAAGGATCATCCGGTCGAAGCTTACGAAGAATTTGCGGACGCCTTCGCCGAGCGGCTCAAGAAAAGCGGCGACGTTGAAAGCGTGGAGTACCGGCTTCAGGATTACGCGCCTCTTCTTGACCAGATGCTGCCATACACGCTGCTCTATCTTCACCCCAAGGACCTCGGCGAGGTGTCCGCGCGCCTGAGCGATGAGGCGATCCGGGCGCAGGTGGCGCAGAACAAGAGGCTCCTGGATAATCCGGCGTCCCTGATAACCAAGGAGATCATACGATACGATCCCTTCGGACTTTTCCCGGTCTTCAAGAATCATTTCATCGGCAAAACCCGCCAACTGAAAATTGACATTTCGGACGGCTATTACATTTCACAGGGAAGCGGCCCCAAGCTCCTTATGATAGTTCGCCCGGTAAAACCGGCGCAGGACATAGCTTTTGGAAAAAAACTGATGGCCGATGTTCGCGGCATGGAAGCGGGCATCAAGAAAGAGTGGGCGCAAGAGGGCGAGGATATTTCGCCGTGCACGGTGGTTTACGGAGGCGGCTACCCGATCGCCCAGGATGACGCCAACCTGATAAAGAAGGATTCCATTGTCAACACCGTATCATCCTTCGTACTGGTCCTTTTCGTGGTCCTATGGGCCTTCAGGCGCAAGAGCGCGCTGGCCTACCTGTGGGGGCCTCTCCTCTTCGGGCTTATTGTCACATTCGGCTTGGCCCACCTCCTGGGCGTCACGCTCAATTCCGCGACGGCGGGCTTCGGCGCGCTCCTGATAGGGCTTGGGATAGATTTTTCCACCGTGCTCTATGGCCGTTACATCGAGGAGCGCAACCGCGGCACCAGCATAGACGAATCCATAGGCTGCATCATGGGCAACACGGGCAAAGGGGTATTTCTCGGCGCGCTGACGACGGCCGGCACCTTCATCGCGATGCTCTTCACGAGCTTCAGGGGAATGAGGCAGGTAGGGCTTCTGACGGCCACGGGCATCTTATGCTGCATGGCGAGCGTCTTTTTTCTGCTGCCGGCCATGCTCTATTTCCATCAGATGCACAAAGAGAAGCGGGGGAAGGAGCCGGTCTTTACAATGCACAGCTTCGGCTTCGAACGGCTGGGCAAGCTGGCGCACCGCTACCCGAAAACGACGATAGCGTTGTGGCTTGCGCTCACGGCCATATTCGGCTGGGCGGCGATGGGAGTGCAACTGGAAGATAACATTCAGAACCTGAGAAGCCCGAAGAACGAGGGCGTGAATGTAACACAGGAGATAGGCCAGAAGTTCGGCGCTTCGCTTACCTACATGATGGCAGCCGTTGACGGCGCCTCGCCAGAGGAGATCGTCGCCAAGTCCCACGCGGTGGTCGAGGCCGTCCAGCCATTCAGGCAAAAAGGCGAGGTGCTTTTCACTGACGCGATCACGACATACCTCCCGCCAGCCAGTAGCCAGGAGGCGGTGATTAGCGCCTTGAATGCCGACAAGAGCGGTCGTTTTTCTCCCGAACGAGTCCGCCGGGTTTTTGGGGAAGCTTGCGCCAGGCAGGGCTTTTCCCAGGCTTTTTTCAGCGCGTACATGGACAAGATTGACCTGATGCTCACGCCAACAAAACCGGTCACCTACGCGGACCTGGAGAAAGGGCCCATCGGGCCTCTTCTGGACAAGTTCATCGTTCGCAAGGATGACGGAAGCTGGAAGGGGGTCGTGTATCTTTACATCCCGGATGAATACAAGCGCTTTGAACCTCATGGCCTGATGGCGGCGATTCAGGCGGCCGTTCCCGGGACCAGGATCACGGGCATTAACGTCTTGAGCAAAGAATTGCGGACATCCGTCAAACACGACGCGCTGCTCGCCTTCATCATCGGCGCCGTCTTCGTCGTCATACTGATCTTTCTTGATTTCCGTTCCGTCGTAGCCTCGCTTTATTCGCTCCTGCCGTTGACCGTGGCCCTGGTTTGGCTCTTGGGAAGCCTCAGGCTGATGGGCGAATCGCTGAACATGATGAACATCTTCGTCACGACAATGATCATCGGCATTGGCTCCGACTACGGGATTTACTTCGTGCACCGCCATAGGGAGCACGACGGCTGGGACATGTGCAGGGTCATTGACGAATGCGGCAAACCCGTGGCCATCGCGGCGCTGACGACCATCGCCGGCTTCGGCTCGATGTCGCTGTCCAGTTACCCCGGCCTCAGAAGCATGGGCTACGTGGCCCTTCTAGGAACGCTATTTTCCATGGTAGCCACATTGACGCTTCTCGTGGCGATACTCACTTTGCGCGAGAAGCGCGATACGCAGCATTAGAGGTGCAAGATGGGTTCCGTCGGGACGCCGGAAATTCTTATGATACTTCTCATAGCCCTTCTCGTCTTCGGGCCGCAGAAGCTGCCGGAGCTGGGAAAAGCCCTTGGCCGCGCCGTGCGTGAATTTAAGAAAGCCAGCTCCGAGTTGCAGGAGACGCTCGAACGTGAAGTTGAGGACATCAAGCGCGCTGGCGATCCCCCGGAACCGCTGCCCAGAGGCGCCCTGCCTCCTCCAGAACGAAACGCCGCGCCCGTAGAGGCAAAAGCGGCCGCCTCTCCTTCAGATTCCGGCCAGGCGGCGCAGGAGCAAGAGCCCCCCAAGTGAGGATACAGGTGTCAAAACCTTACCGCGAGATGACATTCCTAGAACACTTCTCCGAGCTTCGCTCGCGGCTCGTAAAGGCCTTCTGGGGCCTTCTGGTGGCCTTCGGAATCGTCAGCATTTACATTGATGACATCATGAAGTTTCTGTTCCTGCCCTACTTTCAGTACCTGCCTCCGGCCCAGCGCAAACTGGCTTACACTGGAATCACGGACGTCTTCTTCGCCTACATGAAGATTGCGGCGGTGATAGCCGTGTTCGCCGCGTCACCGTGGATCTTCTACCAGCTCTGGGCGTTCATCGCCCCCGGCCTGAAGCCGAAGGAGAAGCGGTGGGCCGCCCCCTTTGTTCTGGGAACTTCCATCTTCTTCCTGCTCGGCTTGGTTTTTTGTTATCTATACGTTCTGCCGTTTACGTTCAAGTTTTTCTACGACTTCAACAAGGACTACGCGAACGTCGTTACGCTGGACTACTTCTGGAGCTTCGAGCTGAAGTTCCTTCTGGGGATAGGGCTTGTCTTCGAGACGCCGGTGCTGATTTTCCTCCTCACTCGCCTGGGCATAGTGAGCACAAAGGCTCTCTTGAAGCAGTGGCGCTGGGTGATAGTGGGGGCGTTTACCATTTCGGCAATCATTACTCCATCCGGCGACCCTGTCACCCAGACGATCGTTGCGGTGCCGATTATCGCGCTGTACGGGGTAGGGCTTCTCATTTCATGGCTATTCAAGCATAAAGAGGAATCGCGGCCCGAAGGCCGCCCGGACGATTCCCGGAAATAGAGCGGGGTAATCTCCATGCAGGACCATATCTGCCAGCCATCCCCCGGCACGCTGCCTGGCCCTGGCCTCCGGCCCGGCTCCAGTCTCAAGCGGCGAATACGCGTGGTTGCGCCAGCCGGCCCCGTTGACACCGGCGCCCTGGACGCCGGACTTTCGGTTCTGAGGGAGAAAGGTTACGAAATCACCGAGGGCCCGCACGTTCGAACTAAGCGCGGCTACCTGGCCGGAACCGACGGTGAGAGGCTGCAAGACCTGCAAGAGGCCCTGAATGACAGGGAGGCGGAGATCGTCTGGTTCGCGCGCGGCGGATATGGAACCACGAAGCTTCTGCCGGACATCAATTGGGACCAGAATAGGCCGGCCAAAACCGTGGCCGGTTACTCGGACGCCACGGCTTTTCACCTCTGGGCGCAGCGGTTCGGCAACATCCAAAGCCTTTACGCGCCTTCGGTGACGGAGCTTGGGCGTCCAGGCGTCGTGGCTCTTTCTTCGCTCTGGGAGGCGCTGGAAGGCGACTCCCCCCCCATTCCGGGCGAGGGGGATTCAGCGCCCTCCGGGCCTTTCCCCATAACCGGCGGCTGCCTCACCCTTTGCTGCGCGTCCGCCGGGACTTTCTGGTCGCCCAGCACTAACGGGCGCTGGGTTTTTCTGGAAGAGGTGGGCGAAAAACTCTACCGGCTGGACAGGATGCTGACTCACTTGGCGCAGGCGGGATGGTTCAGCCGGGCTGCTGGAGTGTTGCTTGGCTCATTTACCGGCATGGGCGAAGGCGAACACCCAAACAATGTTGCGGCGCTGGTGAGAGATTTGGTTCCGTCCGGCCTTCCCATCGTCACGGACATCCCGGTTGGACACGTTATCAACAAACATACGCTTCCACTGGGCGTCCCGGCGCTATGGAACGGCCGGTTCCTTCGGTGTTCCACTTGTAGTAAACTCAGGCCATGAGAGAGGCGCCACCAAGAAAAATCGCCTTCTTCGCGCTCCTCGCCGCATGGGCGATAGTGGCTTTCCGGGCGCAGGAGACGCTTACGCTAAGGGCCGCCACCGCCGAAGGCTGCAAACCGTCGCCAGCCGTCTTCCGCGTCCCGCAAGGCAGCGTGGCGGAGCGATTCAGGATAGAGGAGCTTCGCGCGGGCCGGCCCTGCGGCCAGGGAGGCGGCGCTACGGAAGGCTTCTCGGTCAGGCGAGGCTCCACCACCGTCTTTGTTTACTACCGCGACGCCCAGGGCGAGGCCGTCTCGGATCCCTGCCCGCTTCAAAGCCTCGTACTGGAAGCGGGGGGCTACGCCCTCTACGCCACCCCCGCCACAGGCGCCGCCGCCACGATAAGCTACAATCTTCAACCAGTCACCCGGTAGGCCACGCGCTCGCCCTACGCCTTCGGCATTTCTGGCGCGGGGAATATGGGCAAGCCCGTCCATTTTCATCTATTACTCGCTTCTCGCCCTTGACGGAGGCGTGATTGAGGGGCAAAATGGTTTCCTATGGAGTCACGGCGCGGTGGAGGTGGAATCGCGCGGCTGCTGGTTTTCTTCCAGACTCTCGTAAGAGGAGACGATGCCGATGCTGTCGAGATCAAGAGCGGTGGGTGCAGTGGTGCTTCTGCTTAGTTCGTTTTTGGCTTGCGCCAAACCGGCGAAGATAAATAGTGATCCCCCCAAGGTGCAGCTATTCGACTCTGGCGGCACAAAGGCGCTCAGGGTTACGGTGCTTGACCAGAAGGGGCGGCCGATGGACGGCCCAAAGCTTAAGTTTTCAAGCTCAAACCCGGAGGTGGCGGAAGTTGACAACGCCGGCAAGGTGGCCGCCTACATGTCTGGCGAGGCGGTAATAACGGTCTCGTCCGGAACGGTCAGCGCGCGCGTGCCGGTTGTCGTGCGCATAGCTTCCTCGCTGGAACTAAAGTTCATGGACAAGGCCCAGGAGACGGCTGGCATTCAAGGCCCGGTGAATTCCCATGCGCCTCTCCTCGTAAGTGGCATGGATGATTTGGGCAAGCCGGCCGACCTCTCCGCCGCGACGTTCGCCTCCAGCAACTCCAAGGCCGCGTCAGTTGATCAGCATGGCGTCTTAACGCTGCTTTCAAGCGGCACGACGGAAGTCTCCGTTTCAATGGGCAAAACCAAGGCCACGCTGCAGGTTCCTGTTACGATTCTTGTGCCCATGGCCATTAAGCTGGAGAACCCGGCGCTCAGTGTCAAGGTTGGCGAATCGCTCCCGCTGGCCTACACCGTTATTTCCGATGCCGGAACGGCGCTCGCCATTGTTCCCGCTTTCGCCAGCTCTGATGCCGGCGTGGCTAAAGTTGACGAAAAGGGAGTGGTGACGGGCATTTCCCGCGGGAGCGTTACCATATCAATTAGTATCGGCGGAGCCGCCAACAACGTGGCCGTCACCGTGCGCTAAAAATGAAGATCGGCATAAACGGAATGGGGCGAATTGGCCGGGGCCTCTTCAAGGCGCTGCGGAACGATTCGTTCCTTGAAGTAGCCGCCGTCAACGACGTGGCCGAAGTCTCAATGATCGCTCACCTTTTGCGCCACGATTCGTATTACGGCGGGTGGGAGGCAAAGGTTGAGAATCCGGGGGGGGTCTTGCGAATCAACGGGCGGGACATCCCGTTTTTTCGGGAGGATTCTCCAGAACGAATCCCATGGAAAAGCGCCGGCGTTGAATGGGTGGTTGAGGCTACTGGAAGATTCAAGGACCGCGAGGCATTATCCGGCCACGGCTGCCCGGTGGTCTTGACCGCCGCCAGCAAATTGGTTGACCGCCAGGTCGTTTTCGGCGTCAACCACGAGACGATCAAGGACGGAGATCGTTATCTGAGCGCGACCTCCTGCACGGCCCACTGCGTCGCGCCGCCGCTTGTGGCGCTAGACCGCGCATTCGGCGCACGGTCGGTCCTTTTCAACACGGTCCATTGTTACAACGTGAGCCAGACGCTGGTGGACGCGCCGAGAAGCGACCCGCGGCGCGCAAGGGCCGGAGCGCTCAACATGATTCCGACGACCACAAGCGCTTCGCTTGCCATAGAGGATGTGATCCCTCAACTGCGGGGAAAAGTGCGGGGGATGGCCATACGCGTTCCAGCCCCGGCTGTATCTCTCACGGAGATTATCGTTGAAACCGAACACCCGCCAGCAGATGCGCTTGAAGCCAACGCGATTCTCTCTTCCACGGCGGAGAGCAGCCTGAAAGGAATACTCTCCATTTGCAATGAGGAACTTGTCTCTCAGGACTTTCGCGGGGCTCCTTTCTCTTCGATAGTGGACGCGCCACTGACGCAGGTCCAGGGCGGGCTCATCCGCCTCATCGCCTGGTATGACAACGAGCGCGGTTATATAATGCGGCTGGTGGATTTGTTGGAGTATCTCCGCACGATGGGGATGCGGGAGCAAGGAGAGTCGCCATGAGCGGCTATTTGGGGGTCAGGGAAGTGGAGGTCAAGGGCCGGAAGGTCTTTCTTCGGCTCGATTTGAACGTCCCTTTGGATAATGGCGGGATTCGTGACGACACGCGGATTCGCGCGGCGCTCGGCACCATCAACCATCTGCTTGAGCGCGGCGCGATGGTCGTGGCTTGCTCGCACATGGGACGGCCAAAGGGCCAAGTGGTTTCAAGCCTCTCCCTGGCTCCCGTGGCGGCGAAGCTTCGCGAACTGTTGCCGGGGCGGAAGCTCCATTTCGCCTCGGACGTCGCGGGTCCGAACGCAAGGACCTGCTCGCAAACGCTCAAGCCTGGGGAGATTTTGCTTCTGGAAAACGTCCGATTCGAACCCGGCGAGACGAAGGGCGACACGGCGCTCGCCGAGGCGCTTTGGCAACTAGCGCCCGACCTTTACGTCAACGACGCCTTTGGGGCCGCCCACAGGCCGCACGCCTCCGTTTTCGCGCTGGCGCGGCTGTACGACAAGGTTGTCATGGGCTTCCTCGTGGAACGGGAGATCGCCTATCTCGTTGGCAAGCTTGGCACGCCCAAACGGCCGTACCTCGCCCTACTCGGCGGCGCGAAGGTTTCCGACAAGATTCCGGTGATCGAGGCGCTCGCGGCCAAGGTGGACGCTTTATGCATAGGCGGCGCCATGGCCTACACCTTTCTTGCGGCGAAAGGTGTTCCGACGGGAGCTTCCCTGGTGGAGGCGGAGCAGGTTGAGGCGGCGCGCCGAATTTTGGAAAGCGCGGCGAAAGCGGGAATATGCCTCTCGCTTCCGGGGGATCACATCGTAGCCAGGGCCATTGACGACGAGGCTGGCGCCCGGCCAATAGCAACCCAGGCCATCCCTGACGGATTGATGGGTTTTGACATCGGCCCAGTGACGGCGCAGTCCTACGGAGCCGTCGCCTGCCGGGCCAAAACGGTTCTCTGGAACGGGCCAATGGGCGTTTTTGAAAGGCCGGCCTTCGCGGCTGGAACGTTGGCGGTCGCCAGGGCGCTCGCGGACACGGACGCGCTCACGGTGGTTGGCGGCGGGGACAGCGTGGCGGCAGTCAAAACCGCTGGGGTAGAGGACAATATCTCCCACATTTCGACCGGCGGAGGGGCCTCGCTGGAGCTCCTGGCAGGAAAGGAATTGCCGGGGCTCAAGGTTCTTTCCAGAAAGTGAATTCGCCACCCAAGCCGAAAACGAAAAGGGCGGGCACACAAGGCCCGCCCTCAATGGTCTAATATCCAATGGATAGGCTTCTACTCAACCTGGGCGTAGTCTCCAGGATGAATGTCCTCCGTGCTCAGAAGGACTTTTACGCAAGCCGTGTTGGCTTCAGTGGTTAAAACAACGCCCTCGCCCAGGAATTTGCGATAGCCGGAAGCGGCCTTCGCGGCGGTGGTAGTGTTGCCAGCAGGCATCCTGGTGTCGGACGGGCTTGATGACGAAGCGGCGGCTGGCGATTCGGCGACTTCGGTCGTTCCGGAAGGCTGTCTCGTGTCCGCTGTGGCGCTGCCGGACTTCTGCGAGCGGAAAAGGTCTTTCTCGCCGACGTTTATCTTCTGCTGCCGGAAGAGGTCGTGAGTCGTGTCCAGCAGCGTGCTATCGGCATAACGGTATATCCAGAGTTTGTCGCCGGGGGCCAGCTTTTGGCCAGTGCCGAAGTCCACGTAGGCTATGTTGTTGCGCCCAACGCTTTCAAGCCGGTCTTCGGCCCAGATCACTCTGCCCGCTGTCTTGCCTGATTCCGGCAGATAAATTGGAAGCTGTTCCGACGCCTTGATGTCCCACGGGATGGGAATGGGTTTGTAGGGAATCAGGCCAAAGCCGTACCTTATTTCGTCGCACGACATGGTGATCTGGCCTATGGAGGAATGCTCCTGGGCGGAAATCACCTTTACACGACCCATGCGAAGGATCATCGTGCCTATGGCCTTTCCCGTGACCGGATGGGAGACGGTCTGGCCCTTTTGGATGATCATGAATTCGCTTCCGTTTTCCACGCCCTCGGCGGTGCCGCCGTTAAGGTATACTACGTCACCTTGCGCAAGCGACTCCCGCGTGCGGTCAGTGCTCGTTACGATGCGCAGTGAAGGAAAGCGGTAGCCGGAGGCGATAAAGCCGGAACAGTAGGCGTCATGCGCGTTCACCGGCGGCATCGGGGATTCTTCCTCGAGTTCCATCGTGTTGCCCTTACGCGCCGCGGCCTCCTCCTCTTGCATGGAGACCTCTTCACCGGCCATGCCGACTACCTTGGGAACCTTGATAAAAAGCGGGTCGTCGGGGTATATCCAGTGCGCGTCCTTGATGTAAGGGTTCGCGTCCCAGATCTGGGGCCAAAGGAGCCAGGTGCCGAGCTTCTGTTGGGCGATTCCTGACAAGGTGTCGCCCTGCTTGATCTTGTAGGCCTCGGCGTCCTTGGAAACCTCCGGCGGGGTGTAAGGGGTCCAGTGGCCGTCGGCCACTTTTGAAAGCGGCTTCGGCGGCGTCGGTGACCCCTTGTACTCCCTAGCCTTTTTCGATACATCGGGCGGCACCTGTGCCACCGCCTGATCCTTGGCCTTTGGCGGGGTTTTTTCCTGAGCCCAAGTGGCGGGCCACGACGCCAGAACGACTAGGGCGGGAAGAACCATCAACCAGTTCCCTCTGCGCGTTTTCATCGCTCTCTCCCCTCTCACGCGAGACACCGTCTCAAATGGAGTTTATAGAACGCCAAAGAAAAAGTCAAGTTTTCTAGCCACCTCGCATCCAGAAACTAATTTCGCTCCTTAAGCGCGCCGGAAAGCTCCTTCAGGCGAGGATCTTTCGGGTTTATCTTCCTGGCGGCTTCAAGGCAGGTCTTAGACCGGGAAAGAAGCCCCTCGTCCAGGTAGAATTGGGCCAGGTCCAGCATGTATGCGATCTCCCAAGGATCCAGGCGGGCCGCTTGAAGATAGGCCTTCTCGGCCGCGTGTTTTCCGCGGGAATCGGGAGACGAAGCCATCGCCTTTCCAAGGAGGTGATAACAGCCGGCTGACTCCGGGGCGTAGAAGAGCGCCAGCTTGATGTACTGCGTGCATTCGTAGAACTGTTCCTGTTCGAAAAGCTCCCGAGCGTATTGAAAAAGCCGTTCGGCCTCTCTCCGCTGGCCCTCCCGCGCCTCTTGGCGCTCGGTCTTGGCCTGCTCCAGCCGCTTTGCTTCGGTCGCGCCGG
>JBBIMN010000021.1:14860-15101 GCA_037444385.1 Acidobacteriota bacterium
CCCATAGCGGCCTGCTCTTTCTGCTTGGTTGCAAGGAAGGAGCCTTGGACGAGAAGGTAAGCCTCGGTAAATTTCGCCTGCAAAAAGAGCAGGTTCTTGTAGTGCCTTCGGCCGACCTCCGGAAGGAGGTTCTTTTTATCAATCCTCGCCATGAAAGCGTCGTGAGCTTGAGTGACGGTTTCGATGGGGGCGTTGGGAGAGACGCCCAAAACCTTCCACGGGTTGAGCCCTGGAGTTTGAA
>JBBIMN010000022.1:0-14759 GCA_037444385.1 Acidobacteriota bacterium
ACGCCGGCGTCCTCGTGCCTTGCCCGGCGGGCGCACCGGCGCCCTCGGTGCGTCACCGTATTTCCGAACCTGAGCGCTTAGTAATGTCGCGGTTGTACTGGCCGCTCTTTTGGCCGCTGTACAGCCAATAGTCGCCGATATCAGGATGGGGTATATCGCCCACTCGTTTTGACTCCTAGTATTCCTACTTGATTACTGGGAGCTTAAACCTTAAACTTCTCATATGAGGCTTTCGACCCGAGCGCGCTATGCGCTCAGGATGATGCTGGACTTGGCAAAGCACGGTGACGGCGGGCGACCGGTAAGTCTGGCCGATGTCGCCGAGCGGACCGATTGTTCACGGGGTTACCTCGAACAACTCGCTGCAACGCTTCGCAGGCAAAGGTTAATCCACGGCGTGGCGGGCAAGGGGGGCGGCTACCGGCTTACTCGCGGCCCGAGCGAAACCACGCTACGCGAAATCATAGAGGCTTCGATAGGAAAAATCAGTATCATTGATTGCCTTGAAGATGACACTACTTGTATGCGGACGGACGTCTGCGAGTGCCGCCTTGTTTATTCCCTTATCAACGCAAGAATCACGCAAGTCCTCGATGACTTTACATTGGCCGATCTTTTAGATCCCAAGCTCAGGCTGAAGGTCAAGCTGAAACTGGAGAAAACGCGGGAGAAGGAGAGCGATGCATGATGGAAAAGGTGATAAATGGGAAGCGCCTCGGGCTTGTGAAGGCGGATATCACCGGCCTTGATGTGGAAGCCTTCGTTTTTTATGCCAGGCCGGACCTCAAACTCGGGACCGGATTTGGCGGGGCGATCGCCCAACGGGGAGGAGCTTCCATCCAGGAAGAACTCGACCGAACCGGATCCTTGGAAACCGGACGCTCGCTTCTAACCCGAGCGGGCAACCTAAAGGCCAAATACATCATACACTCCGCTGGACCGCGTCACCACGAGGCCGGGGAGGAGCGAAAGCTTCGAGAAACCATCGCAAGTGCCCTCAAGACGGCGAAGGGCGCGGGAATCCGCCAGCTTGCTTTCCCCGCGATGGGCGTCGGCTTTTACGGCGTTTCCCTCGCCATGTGCGGCAAGGTCATGCTGGAGGAGATCAGCCGTCACTTGAAAGGCAACACCTCGCTTGATGACGTCGTCATCTGCCTTTTGGATAACCGCGAACTCAAGCCATTTTCCGAGATGTTCGATGCAATGAAAGGGGATAAGCCATGATGGAAAGCGCCATGCTCCATTTCGCAGAGCACCGCCTCCAGGAGATATCTCTCGGATTCATGGCGGTTATTTACCTTTTGCGCCTTAGGTGGATGTTTTCGTTTAAGTACGGAAAGGAACGCCAAGCGTTTACCGGTAAGGGCAGCGGAGGCAACAGGCGCAAGGCCGTTTCTTTTTCGATGCTGAACATCGCGATGCCGTGGGTGATGGAGAGCACCAGAAAGAATTTCTTGTTCTGGATTCAGTTCGTCCTCTTTCACCTGGGCGTCACCGCCGCCATCACGCTCTCCTTCATTATTCCTTATGCCCCAAGCCTTCTTGAACCAGGCGCCGCCGTTATTGCTTTTCAAATCGTGATCGGCGCCGCCTTCCTGGTGGGATGCGGCAGAATCGTTCGCAGGATCGCGAAACCATACATCAAGGCCATAAGCACGCCAGACGACTATTTCTCGCTTCTATTGCTAACGGTATGGTTTCTCTTCGGCGTGCTGGCCGCCCCGAACAGGCCAGAGGCGGAGCAGTGGCCTCTTGTCACGTTCTTCGTTCTGACCGCCTTCTTCTTGATCTACGTTCCGTTCAGCAAGATTTCGCACTACCTTTACTATCCTTTCGGACGCTTCTTCCTGGGCAGAACCATGGGACACCGCGGCGTTTTCCCGTTGGGACCGGATGCCAGGACCGCTTCTGCTTCGAGCCGCTGAGGAGAGTCGCATGAGCACTGAAAGATCATACAAGGCCCAGAAATTCATCGAACGGCTCCCGCAGAAATTGTCCAGGCCGGTTGTGGCATCTCTCGTCGCTTGCGTGCATTGCGGGCTTTGCACGGAATCGTGCCACTACGTTCTTGCCAATCCGGGCGACGTCACTTACGCGCCGGCCTACAAGGCTGACCGCATCAGGAAAATTTTCAAGCGCCACGTGGATTGGACGGGCAGGGTGTTGCCCGCGTGGGTTGGCGCGAAAAGCGTCTTCAGCGATGACGAGTTGGAGGAACTCAAGGATATCGCCTTCGGCAAGTGCACCAACTGCCGCCGTTGCAGCTTCAACTGTCCAATGGGCGTGGACTTCGCGACTCTCAACCGCATGACGCGGGGCCTTTTGGTGCACGTTGGCGTCATGCCGGAGGGCGTCGCAGCCGTAAGCAAGGACCAATGGGAAATTGGCAACCAGATGGGCGTCCTCAAAGAGGATTACCTGGAGACGATTGAGTGGATGTCCGAGGAGCTGGTTGGAGCCACCGGAGATCCAGCCGCCGTCATCCCGATAGACAAGCCGAACGCGGACGTGGTTTACGCCATCAACCCTCGCGAGGTCAAGTACGATCCGCGGACCATTGCCGACGCGGCCAAAGTATTCTTCTACGCCCGAGAGAACTGGACGATGCCCAGCGAGGGCTGGGACATGACCAACTTCGGGCTCTTCTCCGGCGACGACGAGCTTGGAGGCGCCGTGGCGAGGCATCTTTACGAAAAAGTCATGGAGCTAAAGGGAAAGAAACTCGTCATATCTGAATGCGGCCACGGCTACAGGGCCACCAGGTGCGAGGGCCAGAATTGGGCCGGCATGGATGTTGATTTCGAGATGGAAAGCTCCGTCGTCACAATGCTCCGCTACATACGCGAGGGGCGGATAAAAGTTGACCCGCGCAAGAACGACGTCTCGGTGACTTATCACGACTCCTGCAACAACGCGAGAAGCTGCGGCATGTTTGACGAGCCTAGAGATCTGCTTCGCTTGGTCGTGTCCGATTTCAGGGAGATGTACCCAAACCGGGCCGAGAACTACTGTTGCACGGGGGGCGGCGGCGCCATGTCCATGTCCGAGTATGCCCCGCGCCGGCTGAAGTCGGCGAAGATCAAGGCCGACCAGCTGCAGGCCACCGGGGCAAAGGTGGTCGTGACCTCATGCCACAACTGCGTTGACGGCCTAAGCGATCTCATCAAGCATTACAAGCTGGACATGAAGGTGACCCAACTCGTGAACCTCGTGGCGAACGCCCTGGTTCCGGCGGAGAGAAAAGCCTTTGTGGAAATCAAAGCCGCGCAGCCCGCCCTTGCGTTTGCCGGCAAAACGATCCTGGTGGTGGATGACGAAGCCGACGCGCGCGCTTTCCTTACGGCTCTGCTCGAAGACAACGGCGCCGCGGTAATTCAAGCCGCTAACGGAGATGAGGCGCTGGCCTTGGCGAGAGAGCGCAAGCCAGACCTGATGACGCTGGACCTTTCGATGCCCGGAAAGAGTGGCGTTGAAGTATTCATAGCGTTGCGAGAAACCCCCGCGCTCGCCCGTTTGCATGTCTGTGTCATAACTGGCAAGCCGGAGATGCGAAAACTGATCTATGAGCGGCCGGTTCCCGCGCCGGAAGGCTTCATGAACAAGCCGGTTGATCCGGCGGAGCTCGTGCTCAACCTGCGCAGGATTTTCGAGTCGAAGGAGAAGGTTCACTAGGAATGGCTGGCCAGGAACCTCGCGAAGATCTGGCTGGGCGGCTGGAATCACAGGCCGAGTTTGTCGGCTCCGTGACCCATGCACTGAAGGGCGTTCTCAACGGCCTTCAAGGCGGCCTCTATCTTTTGGAATCAGGCATGAGCGGCAATGATGCCCGGCGGGTGGAGGGAGGCGCCGCGATGATAAAGCAGAACGCCGCGCGCGCGCGAAGCCTCGTGAGCAATATTTTGTACTACGCGCGCGAGAGGCAAGTTTTGCGAGAGAATCTGGTCCTCCGCGAAATGGTCTCGCGATCCGTGGAGGCGTGCCGCCCGGCAGCCATGGAACGAGGCATCGGATTGGAGGCATCCACCGAGGATGGCACCTTTTCCGCGGACCGCGCTGGCGTTCAAGCTTTGCTCTGCAACCTGCTTGAACTTGCGGCCGAGCAGGCCACTGGGGAAGCAAACCGAGAGAGCCGTTCGGTCCGGTTGAGAGCCAGGATGGAGCCACCGTGGGTTATCTTTGAAGTGGCGCACGGCGGGACGGCCCTTGATCGTGAAACTCTCGCGGGCGCGCTCGGCCCCACCTTCAAACCCGCTGGGGCGGACCGCGCCGGATTGTGGGTTCACGCGGCTCGCCGCGTGTGCGAAGCGCACGGCGGCTTTCTTCGCGTTGAAACTCTGGTGCCGGCCGGGGAACGGTTCATCGCCGGGCTTCCCGGCGGCGGTCTTCAAGGTGGCGAGCCCAAGAATCTGTCTTCCGGATAGAAGGGCGGAGATGGTGGCCATGAACCAACGCTGTAAGATCATGGTTGTTGACGATCAGCCCGATACGGTGACCTTCCTTAAAGCGTGGCTTGAAGATCAGGGCTGCGCTTGCTGCTCCGAACAAGACTCATCCAGCGCAATCGCCACCGCCCTGAGGGAAAAACCCTCCTTGATCCTTTTGGATATTAACATGCCGGGGATGTCGGGCATCGAGGTTTACCGCGCGCTGAGAGAAACCGAGGGCGTGCGGGCCATTCCTGTCATCTTCATCACCGGAGCGGGGCAGGTTCAGCTTTTCGGCCACGGATGCTCCCTGCTTCCGGAACCGGCGGCGCGGATCGAGAAACCCTTTGATCTGGCAGCCTTGAAGGAGGCCGTCTCCGAGGCCTTGAACGGAAACTCGCATGGCGGATAGAACTTCTGTTCCCCAAGTACCGTCCTCGCTTCAGGAGTTCTTTCGCTCCGCCCCTTGTTTCATGACGGTTCAGGACCGCGACGGGCGCATCCTCGCCGCCAACGAAAACTTCGGCGCCGTCTTTGGCGATGCGGTTGGGCGCTCATGCTTTCAAGTCTACAAGCGGCAGGACAAACCATGCTCTGATTGTCCCATGCGAGCCACCTTCGAGGACGGCAAGCCACATTCAAGCAGCCATGTTGTGAACCTGCCGGATGGCAAAGCGATGCCCATACTGATTTACACCTCTCCAGTGCTGGGGGCCGACGGATCCGTGCAGGCCGTCGTTGAAGTCTCGGCCGACATTACCCCGGTAAAGAAGCTGGAGGAAAAACTCCGCAGGAGCCGCGAGCGGTTCAAATTGCTTTTTGAAGAAGTTCCCTGCTACATATCGGTTCAAGACAGAGAGCTTCGCATCGTCCAGTGCAACAGGCGCTTTCGAGAAGATTTCGGTGATTATACCGGTGCGTACTGCTACGAGGTTTATAAGCATCGTGGAGAGCCCTGCCTCAACTGTACCGTGGCGCGAACGTTTCAAGACGGCCGTGCACACGAAAGCGAGGAGCTTGTCATCGCGAGAGACGGCCGCGCCGTTAACACGCTGGTCTCCACGGCGCCAATCAGAGACGCGAGCGGCGAAATCGAACACGTGATTGAGATGTCCACCAACATAACCGACATTCGCCAGCTTCAAGGCCAGCTCGCCGACTTGGGCCTTTTGGTTGGTTCGGTCTCTCACGGCATCAAAGGGCTTCTCACCGGGTTGGACGGCGGGATGTACCTGTTGGACACCGGAGTGGAGAAGGGGCATCCCGAGCGGGTCGAAGAGGGATGGAAAATGGTTCGCCGCAACGTTGAGCAGATAAGAAGCGTCGTAATGGACCTTCTTTACGCCGCGAAGGAGCGAGAGCCAGAATGGGAACCGGTATCGCTCTTAAGCGTGGCGAATGCCGCCGCCAACATAGCTCAGCCTAGGGCGTCACGCCATGGCGTCGCCATGGAACTTGTCCTTGAAGACGCCGGTTTTTGCCGTGGCGAACCCAAATCGCTTCGCGCTAGTTTTGTCAACCTTCTTGAAAACGCGCTTGACGCTTGCCGCGTGGACAATCAAAAGACGGCCCACAAGATTCGTTTTTCTCTTGCTGCTAAAGACGGTTTCGCGGTGGCCGAAGTAGAGGATGATGGCATTGGCATGGACCGAGAGACGATTGACAAACTCTTTACGATCTTCTTTTCGTCAAAAGGGCTTGAGGGGACTGGGCTCGGCCTCTATATCGCCCACAAGGTGATTCAGAAGCACGGCGGAACGCTCAACGTCGAATCCGAACGCGGACGCGGCTCCCGGTTCACAGTGCGCGTGCCACTCGCCCAAGCCGCGGCTGGCTGATCCAGGTTCCTTCCAGCGGCACCCATTGCGTTCAGAACGCTTCCAGCGGAAGTGCCCTCATCCCGGCGTACCGCCGATGAGCCGTTTCACTTCGGCGAGCAACTCTTCAGGTTCCACCGGCTTTTCAAGGTAACCTTCCGGCGCTGGCACCTGCTCTCGGGTGGAGATGAATCTCTTGAACTCATGGGCGACGCCGGTAACAATGACGACGGGGATTTTCTTGAGCTTCTCGTCTTCCTTGAGCCTGCGGTAGGTCTTCACGCCGGTCATTTCAGGCATCGTAATATCGAGCGTTACGAGGTCCGGATGTTTGGAGAGAACCGCTTCCATCGCCTCTTCGCCGTTGGAAGCTTCAAGCGTTTCGTACCCGGCGTCTTTCAAAATCGCGCAAAGGTAGGTAACGACGTCGGGCTCATCATCAACGACCAGGATTTTTTTAGCCATATTAATCCCCCTTCTTCAACCCACCAACCTGTCTCAGTGCCATTCCCAGTCTATGAACCCGGGCTTTACGTCCACCATCGCGTTGACGATCAGTTCTACAAGCCCGCCATATAATATACGGTGCTTCTCCCACATGTTGTAGTAGGCCAACATGTCACGAAACTGTCCCTTGCAATTGCTGCACGGCGCGCAGATGTACTTGTTGATGGCCGGGTCAAGGCAATCGGCGAAGGCGTTGAGGACCTGTTCCATTTTCTTTCGCCCGGAAACGTGGAAGCGCCAGTCCTGGAAATTGTTGCCGCTCATGATGGCGAAGCCCGAGCCGCCTCCGCAGCAGTAATTATCCACGCCGTGCGGCTCCATTTCCCGGAACTTCGGGCATATCTTGCGGACTATTTCGCGCTGCGGCTCTACGACGCCCATCAGCCTGACCATGTTGCACGGGTCGTGGAGCGTCACCGGAAAATTGTTCCGGCTCGGATCTAGCTTTATACGGTCATTCATGACGATATCGCGCAGGAGCGTCATCGAGGACTCGCGCGGTATATTCAGCTCGCCAGTCAGCACTCTGTCGGCGATGACCGAAAGGGCCTTGTGGGCGTGGCCGCACTCGCCCAAGACGATTTTCTTGACCTTCAATTTTTTCGCGGCCTCCGCGTGCTTGATGGCCACGCGCGCGAATTGCGCGTCGTCGTACCAGAGGCCGTAGTTTATCGAATCATAGCCCGCCAGCTCCGAAGAGAGCGTCCAGGTAATTCCGGCGGCGTTGAGAATCACGGCGAAGGCGCCCGGGTTCTCAGGCCAGGCCATGATCTCGCCGGCGTTGTGTATCAGAAGCACATCCGCGCCTTCCACGTCCCACGGTGTTTCGACCTTCACGCCCGTTTTCTCGGTCATGTCCTCGTCAATGAACTCGATGTTGTCTTTGACGACCAGGCTGCTCATGCCAGTGGAAGAGCCGACCTTCAACTGGAGAACGGAGCCGTTGTCGTGGCACTCCTTCGCGTTGATGCCCATCTCCTGGCTGAAAAGCTTCCGCAGTTCGTGCGCCACAAGGCCGTTGTCGCACCCGATGGGACAGGTTTGCGCGCAGCGCCGGCAAAGGTTGCAGCGGTAAGCGAGCTCGGCCAGGCGCGCCACCAACGGCCAGTTAACCGTTATGTCGCCGTGTTCAAAGGCCGAAAGAAGGCCGCCGTGCTTGATGTGTTTGAAATAGAGGCGGCGCATGATCTCGGACCTGAAGGTCGGCCGGTAAAGCTCGTTGTTGCCGCTTGCCTCATAGATATGGCAGGCCTCCGAGCAGGTCTGGCATTTGGCGCAGTGTTCCATCGTCAGGAGCAGCGGCTGGAGAAAAGTCCAGTTGTTCTCCTTTTGAAAAAGCTTGTCCAGCCCTGAGAGAAACTTCTTGACGAGCGCCTCCTCCTCTTCTTTAGTCTTGGGCTGCGGGATGTTGAGCGCGCATGTGTCGTCTAGGCCGCACTCGACGGATGACATGACCTTTTCGGAAAGGACTGCCCATGCATGGTCCTTGTCCGGAGATTCCAGCGGCTGCGGAAGAGGCATCAGCTCTTTGTTGTCCAAGTGAATGATAGGCCGCCTGTCCGGCCCCGACATGTCGGTCAATTTGATGCGGTCGCTCATTTCTTCTCTCCCTGCCAGGGGTTCGTGGTGGCAACTTCTGCCCAGCTTCTCTTGCCGTCAGCGGTCATGTGGGGGGCCGCCCAATTAGGCCGGTAGGTGAGGTATTCCATCAGCTTCTTTTCAATCGCGCTGCCGGGCATGTTCACGGCGTCGTTCCATCTGACGGAATGGTACGTGAAGTACTTGCCGATGAAGTGGGACATGTGCGTGTATGGAATATAAGCCGCCAATAGCCCGCAGAGAATCAGGCCTGCCGCAAGCAGCGGAGGGATAGTCATGTCCATGCGAAAGCAAATAAGCCCCCTTACTATCGCGGCCATCCCCGGAGCCCCTTCGCTGCGTGAAAGGTAGCCGGCGGCTAGGGTGCCGAAAGCCACGATAAAGAAGACCAAGTTGAAAATGTCTCCCGCCACCGTGTAGGTCTTCAGTTTGTCGTCCGTGAGGCGCGCGATTAGAAGCAGAACGGCGCCAAGTACCGCCAGAGCCGTGCCTGAGATACCGGTTGCGATGTACACCACGTGCAGCAATGCTCCAATGCCAGAGGCCGCAAGCGCGGGCACCCAAAGGCCTATCATCGCGGCGATGACAAGAAGCCCGCACGTTCCGATCATGAGATAGAGGCCGAAGTGAAAAGGGAAAGAGCGCAGCCACATCGGCCGGTTGAACTCGAGGAGAGCTTTCAGGAAAAGCATCTCCGGGACCATGACCTTAAGCTCGCCTGTCATGTTGGATTTCTTGGATCCCTTCCACCAGTCGAGCTCCTCGAAGTAGGAACCGCCGTGTTTCACGCGATGAGGCTCCTCGTGCGGAACCGGGTAAAGCTCCCACCGAAGGTGCAAAGGCTGCTTTGCGTACATTACCGCGCGAACGACGCACCCGGCGCAAAAAAGCAGAACGGCCAGGTACAACACGCCAAAAGCAAGCAACGTCATCGTCTCCCCCTATGTTTCTTTCCAACAATATGTCGTACCCAATTGTCTTCTAAATACAAGAGAGGGCTCAAAGATCGCGGAAGCCATGAAGGTTTTTCGATGTTGACGCCCAGGCAACTGCTCTGCGACATTCTTTGCGCCGCCTCCAAGCTTAGTAATCTACTCCTAATCGGCAATAAAATTCCACTTTTTCGCCTTTCTTTGGATTCTTGGGGTATTTGCCCCAAAAAAATGGCGTCGAACAGTATGTTTTTTAAGGGGCGGTGGCGCGCGGGGTGGTTTTATCGAAATGCGCCCCGCACTCCTCTCTCGCCCCTCACCCTTTTGAAGAGAGTTTTCGCCTTACCAAAGCCACGACTTTGGACGTTTCCGGGAAACGGAAAATAGTTGCGCCGCCGACGTAAATTACTATACCGGCCGTGATGGCCGCCCCGAGCGCAATTGCCGATGCTTTCAATGATGCGTGCGGAACGAAATAGTAAACGCGCCACGCCGCAAGCCCCATCGCAAGAGACAGGAGTCCGGTCCGCACAAGCGCCCTGCCGCAAGCAGCCCATGGAAGCTTTACTCCATACTTTCTCGAGACGGCCCGCGCCAGCCACGCAAGGTTGACGAGCGCCGCAATGGAGGAAGCGGCGGCGATACCCGTGGTCTTGAATGGCGAAAGCATTGCAAACCCTAAAATCATGTAGGTTCCGAGCGTGGCAAGGCCCGCATAAAATGGCGTCATCATGTCCCTGTGGGCGTGGCAGACCCTGACAAGTACAATGGCAAGCGACCATACGGCAATTCCGGCGGAGTAAGCGGCCAATGGCCCCGCCGTCATTTGGACGGAGGCTTCGTCGAAACTGCCCGTCTTGAGAAGCACCCGGACTATGGGCCGGGAGAGCGCCAACAGGCCAGCCGTCGCGGGGAGCATATCGAAAAAGACCATCGAGAGCGCCTCTTCAAGAGTTACGGAGAGCCCGGCCTTGTCTCCCTCTATGGCCTGCCTCGACATACGGGGCAGCACGGCGGTGGATAACGAAACCGCGAAGAGGCCGAAGGCAAGTTCCGTAATCCGGTTGGAGTAATAGAGCGCCGAGACCGCTCCCTCGCCGACCATGTGGCCCATGGCGGTGCCGACGAGAATGATGACCTGGCTCACGCCCGCGCCGAACATCGCTGGCAGCATCAACGAGAAGACCTGTTTGACGTGTGGGTCGGAAAATGACCACGCCGGCGTGAAGGACATCCCCTCTTTCTTCAGGTAGGGAAGAAGAAAACCGAATTGGCAAAGGCCCCCGGCCAATACGCCCCACGCCAGCACCACGGCCGGGTTTGATGAACCGCGCCCCCAGAACCAAGCCGCGGCAACCATCGTCACGTTCAGGAGCGCGGGGGCGAATGCCGGAGGGCCGAAAATGTCCCTTGAGTTGAGAATCCCCTGGGCAACGGCGGATAGCGAGACCAGCGTGATGTACGGGAAGATCATTGCGGTCAGCCGGATGGTCATGGCATAGACCTCCGGCGCCTTCGAGGCATACTCCCATGCCAGAAGCCGCACCATCAACGGAGACGCGGCCACGCCGGCGGCGCCAAGAATCACCAAGAGCGCGCCAAAGCCCCACAAAAAACGCCGCGCGAAAAGCCACGCGCGCTCCTCCGGATCTTGCTTGAAAGACTGGGACAAAACGGGAACCAGAGAGGCGGTCATGGCCCCCTCCGCCACGAACCGCCTGAAGGTGTTGGGAATGCGGAAGGCTATGTAGAACGCGTCAGCCAGATAAGAGGTTCCCAGCAGGTAGGCGATAGTCCTGTCTCGCACGTACCCGAGCACCCTGCTCAGGGCCGTCATGAAAGCCATCACCAGCGTATGACGGTAAAGCCCCCGCTCCCGCATCAGAGGGAGAATACCACAGAGACGAAAGGAGGTGCGAGGAGGGCGGGCGCTGAAAAAAGCAGCTCCATTCTGTCAACTTGTCCACATCCTGTCTCCCATAGCCTAATGGCCCTGTCAACCTGTTAATGCGCTTGATTTCTGGCGCCTGTAGGCGCGGAAAGATCTGCAACACCCGTTTCTTTGAGGTCTCAACGACTGGAAAGACAAACAACACCAATGTTGTCCCCTTTGCGAATCTTCGAAAAGGCAACAACACCGATGTTGTACCCTTTTTCACGATCGAAAAGAGGTACAACAGACGTGCCGCACCTCTTTCGGCGTTTCAAAGTGAAAAACGAATAAAAAACGGATGTTGGGGCCTTTTCGAGAACTGGAAATGCCCTGCCAAACCATCCCCCCTTCCTGGAGCAATCGCAAAGAGACCAAGACCCGTGTAGGGCCTGCCGCCTCAGCGCGGTTGAACCTTCCGCGCCGTCTCCCTTTTCCTTCTTAAATTTTCTTGCTCCCCCAGGCTCCCGGTCTCTTTTTGCGCGCCCGCCCTGGCACTTGCCTTGCTTATAGTATATTCTTGGCTTGAAGGGAGTGCCATAATGGCACAAGGAAAGATCGTGATTCTGGAAGACGAGAGGGAAAATCTTCAGAGCCTTACCAGGGCACTGGAGAAGGTCGGCTACGAAGTGAAGGGTTTTCAGGACCCGGCCCAAGGGCTTGATTATCTTCGCGGTGGTGAAGGCGTTGATATCGTGGTCACCGACCTGAAAATGCCGAAAATAGACGGGATAGAGGTGCTTCGCCAGGTGAAGAAAAATGACCCGTCCGTGGCCGTCCTTCTTGTGACGGCATTCGGTTCGGTAGAGTCGGCGGTGGAAGCAATGAAGGTCGGCGCCGACGATTACCTTTCAAAACCGGTGGACATCTACGAGCTTAGAAGCCGTGTGAAGTCGCTCGTGGACAAGCGCAAACTTAGCCTGGAGAACGATGAATTAAAGGCGCGGCTCGACGAGCGGTTCGGTTTCGAGAACATCGTCGGAAACTCGCAGGCGATGCGCGCCCTTTTCCAGCAAACAAGGATGGTCGCAGCGACGCGGGCGACCGTCTTGATTCGCGGCGAGTCGGGCACTGGCAAGGAGCTCATAGCCAACGCGATTCACCACCATTCGGACCGCAAGCGGGGGCGCTTCCTGCCGCTGAACTGCGCGGCGATACCTTCGAACCTGATGGAGAGCGAGCTTTTCGGCCACGAAAAGGGCTCCTTTACCGGCGCTGACAAAGCTCACGCTGGCAAGTTCGAACTCGCCAACGGCGGAACGCTGTTTCTGGATGAGATTGGCGAGCTTTCGCGTGATTTGCAGGCAAAGCTGCTGCGTGTCCTCGAGGAGCGCGCCGTAACTCGTGTCGGCGGCGCTCACTCCATCCCAGTGGACGTGCGGATCATAACGGCGACCCACAGGGACCTTCTTGCCCTCGTGCGGGAAGGGCGTTTCAGGGAGGATCTCTACTACCGGCTCAAGGTTGTTGAACTCGCCCTTCCTCCCCTTCGCGAGAGGCTGGATGACCTGCCACTCTTGGTCCAAGCTTTTCTTGGCCAGTTCAACAAGGAGCACGCCAAGCAGGTGAGGCGCGTCAGCGACCCTGTGTTCAACGCCCTAGCCACCTACCGCTGGCCCGGGAACGTGCGCGAGCTGAAGAACGTGATTGAGCGGATGGTAATTTTTTGCGACGGCGAGGTTCTCGAAGAGCGCCACCTTCCGGCCGAGTTTGGCGCGGGCGGCCGGGCTTTTAGTGCGGTAGCGTTTTCCGCAAGCGCCGCGCCGTCCGCAGGCACCCAATCCGGAATGGTGGTGCCTCTTGATAAGATGGAACAGCAGGCTATTCTATCGGCGCTTCGGCAGACCGGCGGAAACAAAACGCAGGCCGCGCGCGTCCTAGGCATAGGATTGCGAACGCTTCACCGTAAGCTGAAAGAGTACGGATACAAGGAGATTCAGGAACCAGACGAAAGGAGTTCGACATGAAAACAGCACGCCTTTTCCTTTTAGTTTTGGCTGGAGTCGCGCTGATAGTACTAGGCTTTGGCCTTGCCCAGGTGCGTGAGGTGAGCGCTCCGCTGGCCGAAGCGGCCACTCCTCCCGCGGTCGTTGAGGGCGCAAGCGTAGCGTTCCCTCCTTACGGCTTCGCTGACGTCGTAGAGAAGGTTGACCCCTCGGTTGTCAGCATCACGGCGCTATCGGTAGGCAATGACGAGAGCCAGGGAGAAGGCAACGAGGAAGCGCCTCAGATGCCGCAGGGGCCATTCGGGAACCCGTTCGAATTCTTCTTCGGGATGCCACATCCCAATATGCCACGGGGCCAGAAGCCGGTACAGGAGTCGGGAGGCAGCGGCTTTATCATCAGTCAAGACGGATACATCCTGACCAACAACCACGTAGTCAAGGGCGCCGAAAAGGTGACCGTTACCTTGAGCGATGAAAGCGAATACACGGCGCAGGTTGTCGGGACCGATGAAGAGACCGACGTTGCGCTCATCAAGATTGACGGAAAGAACCTCCCCACGGTCCCCATGGGTGATTCGGACGCCATGAGGCCAGGCGATTTTGTTCTGGCCATCGGAAACCCCCTTATGTACCGCCACACGGTCACGATGGGGGTGATTTCGGCAAAGGGCCGCAGGCTCTCGGCCTCCGCGCTGGATGATTTTCTCCAGACGGACGCCGCCATAAATTTCGGCAATTCCGGCGGGCCACTCATCAATACGCGAGGCGAAGTCATAGGCATCAACACCGCGATAACGCGCAACGACGGCATGGGCCGCATGGTAGAAGGTATAGGCTTCGCCATCCCGATCAACATGGTCAAGACGATGATCGAGCCTCTGAAAAAAGACCACCGCATTGCGCGAGGCTACCTCGGCGTGCACGTGGGTCCGCTTGACAAAGACGCCAAGGCCTACCTCAAGCAGAAATACGGCGTTGACGTGAAGGGCGGAGCGGTGATTCAGAGCGTCGAGCCCGATGCGCCCGCTTCCAAGGCTGGCATGGCAAAGGGCGACATCATCGTGGCGGTCGAAGGCAAGGAGCTTAAGGACAGCAGCGAGTTGGTGCACCGCGTCTCAAACTACCCGCCGAAGAAGACCATAACACTCGACATTCTGCGCGACGGCACCAGAAAAAAGTTTGATGTCACCCTGGCTGACCGGGCCAAGGGGCTCTCTTCGGAAGGAGAAGGCGGACAGGATAATAACGGCCAGGCAAAGGAGGCCAAGCTGGGCATCCGCGTTCAGGACATAACTCGCCAGACGCGCATGATGTACAGGATCCCAGATGATGTCAAGGGCGTGCTGGTTACATCGGTGGACCCTCAGACCAACGCGTTTGCCAAGGGCATAAGAGAGGGCGCTGTAATCAGCGAAGTGAACGGCAAAGCCGTTTCGAGCGTGGGCGAATTTCAAAAAGCGGCATCGGGCGTGAAAAAAGGAGATGCCGTAAGCGTTTACCTGCAAGACGATGCCGGAGGAAGGTACGTTTACTTCCGCGCTGATTGACAGGCCTCATCAATACCGTGTCACTGTGGCGCGCCGTTTCGGCGCGCCTCCTTTTTT
>JBBIMN010000023.1:0-3195 GCA_037444385.1 Acidobacteriota bacterium
GTGCGACAGCGGCTTCAAGGACGTTGACTACGGGCTGACGACGCGCGAGATGGCGGCTATGATCAAGGAAGCGGGCGTGGACCTTCCGAACATGCCGAAATCCGATTTCGACGAACCATTCGGCACGGCGACGGGTTCAGGGGTGATATTCGGCGCGACGGGCGGAGTCATGGAGTCGGCGCTTCGCACCGTGCTCGAACTGGTCTGCGGCATAAAGGTCGAAAAGCTTTTCGGCCACGCGGATATCGTTCCCGTGCGCGGATTCGAGGGGATCAAGTACATGGAGCTGCCGATCAAGGACGTGGGACCGGTGCCTCCGATTCTGGCCCCGCTCTTCAGCGACTGGAGATGGCTTAAGGGGGCGACCCTCAAGGTGGCGGTGGCCCACGGCACAGCCAACGCGAAACGGGTCATCGAAAACATCAAGGCCGGCGGCAAGTTCAGCGAGTGCCACTTCATAGAGTTCATGGCGTGCCCCGGCGGCTGCCTGGGGGGGGGAGGACAGCCCATCCCGGCCAGTTCCGAGATCAGGGCCGCGAGGGCTCGCGCGATCTACGCGGAGGATTCGGCGTATCAGGTACGCAAGTCCTACGAAAACCCGGCGGTGGCGCACTTGTACGAAAACTTCCTGACCGACGGGCCCTGCGGCCACCAGAGCCACAAACTGCTTCACACGTGCTACACTGCCAGAGGGAAGTATATATTGTAGAGCGGCGCGCAAAGACGGCGCGCTGATGGAACGGCGGAAAATTTGAACTGGGAACGGGGGTAAGGGAGGGCGCAGGCGTGGCGCCTGCGCCCCGCCTTCCGGCTGAGACCGGAAGGCTGGAGGCCTAGCTACATGGCTGGCAGCGACGACCGCAAGACTGCAACCACTGGAGATTTTCCAAGGCCTGAAAACCTTGACGCTCGATTGCGGCAGGGCGCCCGGGCCATCCTCGACAAGATAAACACGCAAGTGGCCGCCGGCAATTCAATCGAGCAAATACTCGGCTTCGTATTCAGCGAAACGCGCGGCATAATGCCATGCGACCGCGTCGGACTGGCCCTGCTGGAGGAGGGATGGCGAAGGGCCGTCGCGCACGTGGCGCTTGCCAGCTACTCTCCGTTGTTTCTGAACAAGGGCTACAGCGCGGACCTTGAGACGACGAGCCTCTCACGCGTCCTGAAAACTGGCGAGCCGCGCATCATAGGGAACTTGGAGACCTATGCCCTGGCTCATCCTCACAGCGAAACCACTCGCCTGCTTTTGCGAGAGGGCGTGCGCTCCAGCATGACTTGCCCGCTTGTGGTGAACGAGAAGCCGTTGGGCTTTCTTTTCCGCAGTTCCCGCTTTCCCGGCGCCTATTCGGAGCGGGAGGTGGCCCTGCACTTGAGAATGGCGGAAAGGCTGGGCCAGGCGGTTGAAAAGGCCTGGCGGATAGAGCAGCTTGAGGCCGCCACGCGCGCTTATATGGAGATGCTCAGTTTCGTCGCGCACGAAATCAAGAACCCCCTGGCCTCGATCATATCCGAGGGCCGCGTGATGTTGGAAGGCTACCTTGGAGATGTTCCAGAAAAGCAGAGCGGGATGCTCGAAAAAATGGTTCGCAAAGCCGAATACCTCCACGGCTTGACGCGTGACTATCTCGACTTGGCGCGCATCGAAAGCGGTGGCCTGAGATTTTCCCCGCTCAAGCGGGTGAATCTGGAGGCCGAGGTGATAGCCTTGGCCATCGAGCTGGTCCACGCTCAGATTGATGAAAGGCGGATGCGCCTTGAGCGTGAAGGAGCGGCGGCGCCTGAAACCGAGTGCGACCCCGCCCTTATGACCATCGTGGTCACAAACCTTCTGGCCAATGCAGCTAAATACGGCCGCGAAGAGGGAAGGATAGTTCTCTCCTGTGGCGAAACTCCCGCGGGGTTCCGCTTGTCGGTCTTCAACGATGGGCCGGGCTTCCCGGAGAGCAAAAAACGCGACCTGTTTCGGCGGTTTTCAAGGCTCAAGACACCTGAACTGATGAAACAACGAGGCACGGGAGTTGGACTTTACAACTGCTGGCACATCATCCAGCTCCACGGAGGCCGGATCTGGGCCGAGTCGGAGGAGGGCAAGTGGGCGAGGTTCTCGCTTGATATCCCGCAGCCTCTGCCTGTATCTCCCCCCTGAAACAGAGGAGGTTTGAGCAATGACAACGGCCAGGCGTAACGTCATCATTGACGAAGCGCCAATTTTTGAAACACTGGAGGCTTCGCGCAAGCAGAGCGCCTCTTTGGTGCGCGACATCCTGGCGAAGGCGCGCGACCTGCGAGGACTGGAGCCTGGCGAGACGGCGCCGCTGATGAACATCTCCGATCCGGAACTGCTTGGCGAGCTTTTCAAAACCGCGTCGGAAGTAAAAGAGGCGATCTATGGCAACCGGCTCGTTCTCTTCGCGCCGCTGTACATCTCGAACCTCTGCTCCAACGAATGCCTTTACTGCGCCTTCCGCAACCGCAACAAGGATGTGAGCCGGCGCGCCTTGAATCAGGAAGAAATCGCGGCGGAGGCGAAGAACTTGATTGAACATGGCCACAAGCGGGTGCTGCTGGTTGCCGGAGAATCATACCCGAACGAGGGTTTCGCCTATGTATTGAAATCCATCGAAACCATCTACGCCACTACGAGCGGCAACGGCGAGGTCAGGCGCGTGAACGCGAACGTGGCGCCTCTCTCGGTGGAGGAGTTTCGGCAGCTCAAAGCGGCGAAGATAGGCACCTACCAGCTATTTCAGGAGACCTACCACCGCGAGACGTACAAGAAGATGCACGTGAAGGGCAGAAAAGCCGACTTTGACTGGCGGGTGACGGCCATGGACCGGGCCATGGAGGCGGGAATAGACGACGTCGGCATCGGCGTTCTCTTCGGCCTGTGCGACTGGCGCTTTGAAATCCTGGCGCTGATGCAACACGTCCGCCGTCTCGAATCCAAATTCGGCGTGGGCCCGCACACGATAAGCGTGCCTCGCCTCGAACCGGCGGTGGGATCGCAGATGGCGAGCCACCCACCGCAGCCGGTGTCGGACGTGGACTTCAGGAAGAGCGTGGCGATCCTGAGGCTGGCGGTTCCTTACACCGGCATCATCATGTCAACG
The DNA here is from genome assembly GCA_037444385.1 of Acidobacteriota bacterium. GTDB lineage: Bacteria > Acidobacteriota > UBA4820 > UBA4820 > DSQY01 > JAEMPZ01. The sequence goes on from JBBIMN010000023.1 coordinate 3,114, forward strand.
CGCGAGACGGCGCGGATGCGCCGCGAAACCTTCGCCCTTGGCGTTTCGCAGATCTCGGCTGGAAGCCGCACCAACCCCGGCG
>JBBIMN010000023.1:3205-14718 GCA_037444385.1 Acidobacteriota bacterium
AGTTCTGCCTGGGCGACCACCGTCCGCTTGATGAAGTTGTCAGAGACGTGGCTGCGCTTGGGTACGTTCCCTCGTTCTGCACGGCGTGCTACAGGCTGGGCCGGACCGGCGCCGATTTCATGGACCTGGCGAAACCGGGCGATATCAAGGCGCACTGTGCGCCCAACGCCCTTTCGACGTTCATGGAATACATCATGGATTACGCCTCGCCCGAAACCAGGGCCCGGGGTGAAGCGGTCATCTCGAACTCGCTGGCCAAAATGGACGACGTGTTGAGGGCCAAAACCGAGAAGATGCTCTCCATGGTGCGCGAAGGCCAGCGGGACGTTTACTGCTGAGGGGACCATGGACGGGAACTTCCGCACTGAGAGCGACGGGCTGGGAGAGCGCCAGGTTCCGAGTGACGCTCTATATGGCATCCACACCGTCAGGGCGTTTGAGAACTTCCCCGTCTCCGGACGGCGCGTCCATTCCGGGCTGGTCACGGCTTACGGCGCGGTGAAACTGGCCTGCGCGCACGTCAATCGCGCCCTTGGCGCATGGAAGAGCGATCAGGCCAAAGCCGAGGCCATAGAATCCGCCTGCGATCAGATGTCTTCCGGCGGGCTTCTAGAACACGTAGTAGTTGATGCTCTCCAGGGAGGGGCTGGCACTTCACTCAACATGAACGTCAACGAGGTTCTCGCCAACCGGGCGCTGGAGCTTCTCGGTTTGGCGAAGGGTTCTTACGACCGGGTCTCTCCGCTTGGCGACATCAACCGCCACCAGTCAACCAATGACACCTTTCCCACGGCGCTGCGAGTGGCCGCAATTCGAGGGTTGCGCCGGCTGGAGGCCGCGGTCCTCGCCCTGCAAGAGGCTTTCCAGGCCAAGGAGCGCGACTTCGCCGGGATTGTGAAAGTGGGACGGACCGAGATGCAGGATGCCGTCCTCATCACGCTTGGCCGGGAAATGGGAAGCTACGCCGAGGCCTTCGGGCGCGACCGGTGGCGCATTTACAAGTGCGAAGAGCGGCTGCGGGCGGTTACACTTGGCGGAACTGCCGTAGGGACGGGCCTTGGCGCGCCGCGAGCCTTCATCTTCCGCGTGGCGGAAGCGCTTGCCGAGGCGTCGGGGCTTCCACTATCAAGAGCCGAGAATCTGGTCGAGGCGACCGCCAATGCTGACCTTTTCGCTGAAGTCTCCGGGATTCTGCGCGCGTGCGCGGTCAATTTGCTGAAAACATGCGGTGACCTGCGCCTGCTGGCTTCCGGGCCTGACGCGGGGCTCGGCGAGATCCTTATTCCAGCCCTCCAGGCGGGCTCTTCCATCATGCCCGGCAAGGTCAATCCCGTGGTCCCGGAGTGTGTCACGCAGGCAGCCATGAAGGTTTTGGGAAACGACGTGGTGATAGCTCACGCATGTGCTTCGGGCAGTCTCGAACTCAACCCATTTCTCCCCTTGGTTGCCGACGCCCTCCTCGAGGAAATAGACCTTCTCGCGTCCGCTTGCGTGATTCTGAGGGAGAAGTGCATTGACGGGCTGGCCGCAGACGTGGAACAGTGCCGGAGCCACGTCGCCAACGCCACGGCCGCTGCTACGGCCATTGTGCCGGTGCTCGGTTACGCCGGGGCGGAGCGCGTCGTTGCAGAAGCCAGGCGAACTGGCAAGACCATCCGGGAGGCCGCGGCTTCCCTGGGCCTCCTGGCTCCCGAACAGTTCGGCGCCCTCACGTCTCCGGAGGCCGTCATGCGCCTCGGCTCGCCGGAGAATGAGCCGTGAGGCAGCAGACTCCGAAGGGGCTGAGGCTTCACGTCGGCATCTTCGGGCGGCGCAACGTCGGAAAATCATCACTGCTTAACGCCATAACCCGGCAGGGGGTCTCCATAGTCTCTGAGGCGGCGGGCACCACCACCGATCCCGTCGAAAAGCCCATGGAGATTCTGCCCCTCGGCCCGGTCCTGTTCATAGACACCGCCGGGCTGGACGACAAAGGGGAGCTGGGCGAGAAGCGCGTCAAAAAAACGCGCATGGTTTTAGACCGCGCGGACCTCGCGCTGCTCGTGGCCGGGGCGGGAAAGTGGGACGCTTTCGAGGAGGGGCTATTCGCCGAATTGCAGGCCAACGAAATTCCTGTGGTGGTGGCCTTCAACAAGAGTGACCTGGGCACGCCCGCCAAGGAGTTGCGGGCGCGTTTGGCAGCCTCCGGGGCCGCGGTGATGGACACGAACGCCTTGAGTGGAGAGGGAATAGACGGACTGCGCGAGGCGCTACTGGAGAAAGCCCCCTCCGGCTTTCTTGAATCGCGCCGCCTGGTCTCTGACCTTGTGGCGCCGGGCGCGATGGCCATCCTGGTCGTGCCGATTGACAAAGAGGCGCCCAAAGGACGGTTGATACTGCCGCAGGTGCAGGCCATCCGTGACCTGTTGGACGGCGACGCGTTCTGCGCCGTCGTCAAAGAGCGCGAGCTGCGCCGGATGCTCGGAATGTTGAAAGAGCCGCCGGCTCTCGTGGTGACGGACTCGCAGGCTTTTCTGAAGGTGGCCGGTGACACTCCCCTGGAGGTTCCGGTGACCTCCTTCTCCATTCTCATGGCGCGCTTCCAGGGGGATCTCGCAGAGCAGGCGAGAGGCGCCGTGGGCATAGAGCGGCTCAAAGGGGGCGACAGGATCCTGGTAGCCGAGGCCTGTACCCACCACCCCATCGGCGATGACATTGGACGGGTGAAGATACCGAGGTGGCTCACTCAATACGCGGGCGCGGAGCTTGCCTTCGAGCACACGCAGGGCCACGACTTTCCAGAGGACCTCTCGCCCTACGCACTTGTGATTCACTGTGGAAACTGTATGGGCAACCGGCGCGAAATGCTCTCCCGCATTTTGAGGTGCAAGCGACAAGGCGTGCCGATTACGAACTACGGGCTTGCTATCGCGTACAGCTTGGGCATCTTCGAGCGCGCCTTGGGGCCGTTCCCCGCGGCCTTGGAGGAGTACCGAAGAGCGCTTTCGGCTGAAAGAGAAAAGCGGCCTCGGGCTCCAGGCCGTTAATGAGCATTTCGCTTACGCCCGCGCGAATATTCGAATGGCTTCGGGAAGAAGAGGCCAGCCGCCTGAATATGCTGTGGGAGCTGGCGGATGGCGCGCGCCGCCGATACGTAGGCGATGATGTCCACCTGCGCGGCCTTGCCGAAATCTCGAACCACTGCGTCCGCCGCTGCACGTACTGCGGCATAAACACCGGCAACAATGATCTGCCGAGGTACAGAATGGATGCCGCCGAGATTCTCGGCTGCGCGCGCGAAGCAAGGGCCTTGAGCTATGGCACGGTGGTATTGCAGTCGGGAGAGGACCGCGGCCTCTCGCAAAGCTTCGTGTCCGAAGTGGTGCGCGCGATAAAGGGAGAAACGGGGCTCGCTGTCACGCTCAGCCTGGGCGAGAGGCCCGAAGAAGATTTTGGCGAATGGAAAAGGGCCGGAGCGGACCGCTATCTTCTGCGCTTCGAGACTTCGGACCGATTGCTTTACGAGCGCGTCCACCCATCCCTTCGAGGAAAGCGTTCGGACCGTTTCAGCCTTCTGCGAATCTTGAAGAAACTGGGCTACGAGATCGGCAGCGGCGTAATGGTGGGCTTGCCCGGCCAGACGTTTGAAAGTCTGGCGCGCGATATTGAGAGCTTTCGGGATCTTGATCTGGACATGATCGGCGTCGGGCCATTTATTCCCCATCCCACGACCGCTCTTGGGCGAAAGCCAACGGCTACTGGCCTTGATGATGTGCCCGCCACTGAACTCATGACGCTCAAAGTGGTGGCGCTCGCCCGCCTTGTCTGCCCGGAGGCCAATATCCCCGCGACGACCGCGCTCTCGACGGTAAACATGCGTGAAGGATACGAGCTGGCTCTTCAGCGCGGCGCCAACGTGGTCATGCCCAATATCACGCCAGCAAAATACCGTGCCCTTTATCAAATCTATCCGGGGAAGTCTTTGGCCGGCGGGAACCACGAAGATTCCTGCGCTTTGATTCGCGGGCGCATTGAAGCGCTCGGACGCGGGATCGGAACCGGCCCCGGCGGCAGGCGAAGGATTAAGCCGGTTGACAGGTTGATGAGTTGACAGGCTGATGAAGGGACTGAACCTCTCCTGATTCCTTTACGATGTCCCCTGCGGGCGAATCTGCCTTTGCCGTCTGCCGCGGATTTAATCATGTCTGACGGACTTGTCGGGCGCTCTTTGCAAAAATGACATGGCCAATCCGGGACATCCCACGGCTGGCGTGTGCACTTTCTCTTTCTCGGGACTATACTTTATACAGCGCCGTTTGCTTCGGGAAGTTGTTCCCGGACCGAGATGGGCGTCAGACGGCAAGGAGTCGGGTATGGATGCGAGAAAATGTTGCGGGTTCTTCGGCCGGATCGGCTTGTCGCGGCGGGCACTGGCTGTCGCACTGGCGGTCTTGCTCATCGGTCTCTCTGGTTTAGCCACGCTGGCCGGTTCAAGGCGCCACAAGCGCCCGGACTCGCGGCTTCCACGCGCTGGTGCTCTGGCCGCGGCTATCCAGGCGAGCGCAAAACGGGGGCGGGAAGCGGGAGAAACCGGGGGACGTGAGGAAATACGATATATTCCGCTGGCCGGCGGTGACGACGAATCCGAAATCGTCAAGGGCGGCACAGCATGGCGCTGGCACCTTCTCTCCTATCCGACGGGAAAAATCCCGAGCCAGCCGTTCACCCGGGCCGCAAAGTGGGTGGAGAAGAATGTTCCGCGGGCCGAGCCGTGGCCTTTTGCCCAGGATGGCCTTCTTCGCGGGCCTTTGGCCGAATCGCTCACGCTAATCCCAACGGGCAACTGGCTCAAGCTTGGCCCAAAGCCGATAGACATGACCACGCAGGGATCGGGCTATGTCTACGGCAAGGTCACCGGCCGCTTCAACACCATCGCGGTTGACCCGCGCACCGTAAACAATCCGGGCGCGATAAAAGTATTCGCCGGCGGAGCCTCCGGCGGCTTCTGGGTCACGACCAACTGCTGCAGCAGTACGACGACCTGGACCTCCGTCTGGGACGACACTCCATACGTGACGCAGGCCGTCGGAGCCATCGAAATCGATCCGACAAATCCAGATGTGGTCTACGTCGGCACGGGCGACTTCGACGCCAGCGACCAGTTCGGGGAAGGCATACTCAAATCCACGGATGGCGGCGCGACCTGGACGCAGTATGCCGCGAACATCTTTTGCCCATACGCTCAGGGGACGCCTCTTTGGGGCAGCCAAAACACTGGCTCGGTGAAGGTTGATCCCAACAACCCGCAGAACGTGCTGGTTGGGACTCGGTTCGACCTGTACATTTCGCACGACGGCGGCCAAACCTGGGCACGCTGTCCATTCGGGGCAAACGAGATGGACCCCACGTTGCCTCTCAACACCGCCAAGAGCATCAACCGGATCAGCGGCATCGTGCTCGACCCAACGACCACCCCCACGACTGCTTACATTGCCGTGGGTTACTACTCCGCCAGCTACAACGGTGACAACGGAGTTTACAAATGTACAATACCGAACTCGGGGACTCCCTCCAGCTTTACTCTGCTCAACAGCGGCTGGCCCGCCGGGATCGGTTCTGGCACCAACGGCGCCACGAGAGTGGGATGGATCAAGCTCGGCTCATCGAGGGGCAACACGGGTAATACGCTCACCATATACGCCCAGGTTCAAGACACCACGACCAGTGGCCAGCTCGGCACCTGGGTAACGACTAACGGGGGAACGTCGTGGACAAAGATCGCCGCCAATGAAAGCACTGAGACCCAGGACTGGTATGACCTGTTTATCCTTCCCGACCCGCAGGACGACAAGACACTCTATGTCGGCAGAATCAATCTTTACAAGGAGGCGGTTAACAGCATCTACACCTCCTTGACAAAAACGAACCTGAGCAACGTTTACAGCCAGGGTTCCCCCGGTTACGGAACCCTTCACCCGGACCAGCACGCGGGTTGCTGGATCAGCGGGACAGGCGGCAGCGCTCAATTTCTTGTGGGCAACGATGGCGGCGTCTATCTCGGAAACGGCACCGTAGGCGGCTTCACGCAGCTTAACGGCACCATAAACTCCACGCAGTGGTACGCCGGCCAGTTGGGCGCCAACTTCGCCGGTGGAGCTACGCAGTATCTCTTCGCCGGGGCGCAGGACAACGGCTCGGCCAGCTGGGACAGCAGCAAGCCCGACTTGACGTGGCAGGCGAGGTCAATCGGAGGCGACGGTTTCTTTGCCTCTTTCGATCCGATAGCGGGAACGCTCAACGCGGGCAATTGGTTCACCGAATATGTCAATGGCGGGCTATACCGTTCCACCACTGGCGCCACCGGCACGTTCAATGCGAAGAGCTGGGGCAGCGGCGACCGCCAAGCGTGGAGCACGCCGTTCATGCTTGACACCTTCCACTGCACGGCGGCAGCCTGCCCCAATTTCTTCATCGCGTCGCAGTATTTTTACGCCTCCGTAAACGCCGGTACGACCATCACGAAGACCTCCGCCACCGACCTGGCCGTGAACGGCACCGCAAGCACTGGTTCGGTCATCACCTTTGACATCGGGCGTTCCGATCCAAAAGCCGCCGTAACTGGTTCGGATCAGGGCGCCGTCTGGTGGTCCCCCAACGTCCTTTCCGGCGCGAACTGCACGCAAACCGCCGCCAACACAGCGAGCTTTGCGTGCGCCGTCAATACGTCGGCCACCTGGACCAACCTGACGCAGAGCAACGCCGTTCTGCCAAAGCGCGCCATAATGGGGGTTGCCTTCGATCCCACGACGACAAACCGGGTTTACGCTGCGGTGGGCGGTTTCAACCCGAACACTCCTGCTACCCCAGGCCACGTTTTCGTGTGCGTGAATAGCGCCGGGACGTGGGCCTGGACCGACAAGACGGGCAACCTCCCCGATGTGCCGGCCGAGTCCGTTGTCATCAACCCAAACAACGCGGCCCAGGCCTTTGCCGGAACGGACTTCGGCTTCTATTACACCGACAATATCAACGCACAACCTCCGGTCTGGTATTTATACGACTACGGCTTGCCGACGACAATCATCGAGCACCTCACGATGGACCGCGGGCCTTCCACGGCTCCATACAACTCGACGACGCTTGCCGCCTTTACTTACGGGCGCGGGACCTATGCGATCAGGCTTCCAGCCGCCGGCGGTTTCCTGCCCTACCCGGTGAGGACGACGATGACGGCCAGCAAGAACGGCGCGGCCGTGGACATGACCTACCCGATTAGCTGCACGAACGTCCAGAACAACGTGTATTGGGGAAGCATCGGCAACTATGCCGCCGTTACTGGAGGCCAATGCCAGGTGGGCAACAGCGGCACGGCCAGCGGCGTGGCGATTCCAGACAACAGTTGGTTCGTCATCACCGGGGCGTCCGACGGCACATCGTCTCCATCCATCATCGCTTCATTTGGCAAGGACAGCTCTGGATACGAGCGCAACTTCACGGGTTGGGAAAACGTTGCCGGCTGCACGGCTTACTCGGAGCAGGACACCCAGACACAGTGCCCGTAAAGATGAGAAAGGGGGCGGCATATGCCGCCCCCCCTCCAGCGCGATTGAGCTTGCGGCCCTTATGGACAGGTCGTTGCGGAGCTTTTCGCTGAAAAGCCGCACTGCTCGGACGCTGCTGGATGGCGTTCGTTGCCTGCGCTGTCGCTTCCCCAGGAGCTTTCCGTTTGCGCGCCGTCGCTTCCAACTATGATCCACCATAGGAACGTCTCGCCAGACGGAACGGCGGGCGCCGGGTTCCAACTTAGGCTGCCGGAACTTCCAATGGCGCACTGGCTTCCGGTTAGAGTGTAGGCGCTGACCTGGCTTCCCTTGCCATAGTACACGTTATAGTTGGAATCAGTGCAGGTCGCTGCATCCCATACCAGAGAGATTGAACTTCCGTCGGTAACGCTTTTGTTCGCCTTCGCAGCCGAGCCGCCGACCCACTTGCCATCGGGTACTGGCTTGACCGCTGGCCCTGGAGTGCAAGCAGGCGCTTGGCTCGTGACCACAACATCGTCAATGTGCACGTCGTCGCCCCAGTCGCTTATGCCAAGAAGGCCAATGCGCACGTCGGTACTTCCAAGATAGGCGGCGAGGTCCACGCTGTGCTGCTTCCAGCCGGTCGTCCCATCATATCTGGGAATGACCGCGCCCACGTTGTTCCAGGTGGTTCCTCCGTCCGTGGAGACCTGTGGTTGCAGCCTGTCGTTCTCCGCGGAATAACCTATGTCATGATACATCCAGAGAGTCAGCGTGGCGCTCGTGGAACCAACCAGAGAGAATCCCGCCGTCCTATAGAGCCTTGTCGAGTCGCCCCGGTTGGACAAGTAACAATTGAAATAGCACAGGTTGGGCGCGGAATGGGTTCCTCCACCCTGCGGGTTCACGGTTCCAGCATGGGTGGCCCAATCTCCAAGGGTCCCGGAAACGTCCACCTTCGCCCACCCCGCCGGAATCGCCGGTGGCGTCACGGTATCGAAGTTCTCAGACAACAGCGTGGCCAAGGTTCCCGCTATCGCCCCGCTCTTTGCCGCAATGTTCAGATCCTCGGCACCGTTTCCCATGTCCACCGCTCTCGCGACGTAATAGTAAGTGGAGCCGTTGGCCAGCGCATTGGTGTCGAGAAAGCTCGTGGCGGTTATTCCAGTCGCGATTCGGTTCGCTGGTCCGGGCGTAAAGCCGGGCGTGGGGCTGCGGTACACGTTGTAGGTGACCGGCCCCGTGCAGACCGGCGTGGCCGCGCTCCAGGAAAGTTGTAGCTTGCACGTTGCGCTAGGCGGATTGGCGACCGAGGACAAACCCGCGAACGCCGGCGCGGAAATACAGGTTCCAGTGGCCGTGGCGGAAGCACATCCGGACTGAAGAGATTCACAGCCGCCCGTCGAATCCACCGCCGTCACGGCGTACGAGTAGGTCATGCCTCCGCTCACCGTGTTGTCCGCGTATGAAAGCGCCGTGATGCCAGAGGCTATGGCCGCGTAAGCGCCTCCAGGGCAAGCCCCAGCTGAACGGTATATCTTATAAGTGGCGCCGGCGGGAGAGCCGGCGGACCAAGTTACCGTGATCTGGTTGTCCGCCGTGGCCGCGACCGTACCAATGACGGGTGCCCCCGGCGCGGTGCACGGCGTAGGGGTCAGCGTCACGCAGTCACTCATTGGGCTAACGCACGAGTCGTTGGCTGTAGCTGCCTGGATGCGGTAGTAATATGTCACGCCGTTGTAGCATGCGGTGTCCGTATAGGCGAGCGTTGGCGCGCTTACCGTGGATATCCTGGTGAAACCAGCGCTGCAATTCGTCTCGTTCCTGAAGATGAAATACCTGGTGGCATTGGTCCCGCCAGATGTCCAAGCCAGATTGGCCTGATTGCTGGACGCCGCTCCGTTCAGGACCGGGGTCGTGAGCGCCGGGCATGAGGTCTCGTTCTGGTTAGTGGCGTCGGCGGCGGCTCCGCAAGCGATGTTGTGGCGGTTCAGGGCGGCGAAAATGGCCGCGGCGTGGGGCGTGCCGTTTGCCGTCCCGTCGCCGTCGTCATCAATCGCCCGCATGACCGTGTAGAGGCTCCCGCCCCCGCAGCCGTTGGACGTTGGCGGCGTGCAGGTGTACATGCTGGTCAGCGTGGGCATCCCCATATAAAACAGCCGGTCCTCGAGCTGCCAGGCGCTAACCAGGTCCATGCTGGTGGGCGCGCCAACCAAGTCACGGCTTACAAAATCCCACAGGGCCTGTGTGGCGAGGCCCGACTCGCAGTGGTCCTCCCATCCGCAGGGCCCGTTGTAGGAGCCGTTGCTGCAATGCCACCCGGGCGAAGCCTTGCCGTTGTTTGCCGGTGTCCAGGGGGTTGGATCGGAGTGCATGGCGTAATCGGCGTCACGAATACCGCTGCAATTCAAACAGGCATCGCCGTACCCGGTGCAGTTTCCATTCAAGAAGAACCCGCCGCCGGCACAGGATTGGTGGGTTTGCAGAATCGCCGTCCAGTCGGCGCGAGTCTCCACTGGAGGACTGGATCCTCCTGAGCCATCGTTAGAATCCATCCCGTGGCCCCACTCGTGGAGCGATACGCCTGGTAGCTCGCCGCTATTGTTGCAGGCCCCGGTCCCTTGGTGAAAAAAGTTCAGCGTGGAGCCGTTCCAATAGGCGTTGCAGGTCTGGTTCAGGTTCACGTTATCCGTGAGTTGCCCCTGAAGCCACGTGTTCGAGGGCAGGTAGCTGATAGCTTTCATCTTGATCTGTGTCACGTTCCAGTACTGCGTCCTCGCGGCGTGCGTGTTGCCAGCCCCGCCGTGGCCCGGGGTAGTGCAGTCGGTGCCCGATGAGGCGCCAAAGTCAATCAGGCCCGACGCGTCGCTGGCTTGGCTGATGGCGCCGCATGTATCCACGATCTTCACGCCGCCGGAGACACCCACCGCGCCTGTTGCCAGGCCGACCATCGTACAGGTGCCTGATGTTCCAGGGAAGCTTCCCGCCAGGTCGGCATACGTCCCCGTCCCATAGTCGGCTTTGGGAAAGGGCATGGCCACTTCGGTCTGCGTTGGATTCTTGTCCGTCTTGTATACGCCGCCCTGGATGTGTCCATATTCGTTCGTGTCCGAAAAGCGGAGAATTTCCCCGGTATGAGCGTCAACAAGAGCCTCCCACGTTCCCATCACGCCCTGGCGCCTGAAGGCCAGCCTGTATGCCAGCTTGTAGTCAACCATCTGGCCGAACCGGCCGTTGTAAATGTTGGGGGTTTCTCCCTCTGGAGTAACCGGAAGGATTGCCAGGCTGCCCCGGTTCACGACCTCGTCCTTGCCGCCAGGAACATCGTCTCCGAGATACCCTCGCAAAATATCCCATGCCGTTTCGCGAGTGATAGCGGGAATGGGATCAAGGTAGATCGGGCCGATTTTTTCCGTGGCCACCTGGATGAGATTCCCATTGTTGATGCGGAAAAAAACCGAAGCGCCATCCACGGGAATGCCAGCGTAAACCCACTGAAACCTCAGAAAATACAAAGAGTCCCCAAGTGGCACCGAGCCCTCGGGATCAAGCTCAAGTTCGTCCGGATCAACCCCCAGGACATCCTTGTGGCAGGCCATGAAATCGTAGGCCCGCTTGGCGACCACCTCTTTGGGAAGACACGAATAGCTGGAACACCCGGGCGCGAATGAGCCCCATCGCAGTGTATTTGCCGCGCCAGGGATGAAAGGTATCGCGCCCCCGTCCAGAAGAGCCGGCCTGCCACGGCGTTGGTCAACCATGATTTTCCACGCCATGCCGTTCTCCGCCCTGAACAGGTCAAAAGCCTTGGCTCTGGCGCTGGGGATGATACCTCGAATGGTTTCCGAGTCGGCAATTGTCTCGGGAACGCGAAGCCGCGGCGAGTTGAAGCTCAGATCGTCTAAGCTGCTCTTGGATTTTTTCACGGCCTGAGCAAGGGCCGGCAGGGACATAAGAACAATAAGAACAATTGATGAAAAGAGAAACAGGGACCTCTTCATGGCATTCCTC
>JBBIMN010000024.1:0-14337 GCA_037444385.1 Acidobacteriota bacterium
TGCGTTTTCATCAAGCCCTCCCTCGTTTGATGTCGCGGCAGCTCGCACGAACACATCCATGCTAGCCCCGGGCGCTTTTCTTCGCAAACCGCCAGCCAGCGGCTCGCGAAATCCCTGCATCCTTTTCCGCTTGCCGCTCCATGCCTTCCGATCCCGGCTCGCCTCACTTCTCACGCGATCGGCATCTGGAGATGCCTCCCACGGACACAAGTATGAAGGTTGAAGCATGAATGACGAGATTGCTTCGGCTGCGGTTCGGCAGCCTCGCAATGACAGTGTGAGAGTCTTCCGCACTAGCGCGCAACTGCGTTCACCCCAATCCCATTTCTCTGAGGATCTGCGGGTTGTCGCGCCAGTTGGGGCTCACTTTGACAAAGAGGCGAAGCTCCACGGGGCAGCCCAGGAGGCGCTGCATCTCCTGGCGGGCCGTGGTCCCGATGGCTTTGAGGTTTTGGCCCCCGCGTCCGATGACGATGGGCTTTTGGCTTTCTCGCTCGACGAGGATCGAGCAGTGGATCACGACCCTTCCGCCCTCTTCCTTCGCTTCGTGAAATGATTCCACCAGGACGCCGGCGCAGTGCGGCACCTCCTCGCGGGTGCGCGCGAAGACCTGCTCGCGAACGATCTCGGCCACGAGCTGGCGCTCCATCTGGTCCGTATAGATGTCCTTCGGGAAAAGGGGCTCTCCCTCCGGCAGCATGTCCAGCAGACCTGGTATGTCCGCCTTGTTCAGCGCGGACATCGGGTAAACGGGCCAGCCCGAGGCCTTTTGGGAAAGCTCGGCGATCAGCGGGAGCGCCATGCTCCTGTTCCTGAGCTTGTCAATCTGATTGATGGCCATCACCACCGGGCCGCCCGCATGGCGAAGCGCTTCGAAAAGCCTCTCCTCTTCGGTTTTCCAAAGGGCCGTTGCATCGAGCATCCACAGCACGGCGTCCACGGATTTAACCGACTCCATTGCCGAGCGCACCATCGTCTGGTTCATCCGCGTGCGCGGCTTATGCAGCCCGGGCGTGTCCACGAACACGATCTGGCCGCGGGCTTCGTTGTAGATGCCGCGAATCACGTTGCGCGTCGTCTGTGGCTTGGGCGTTACGATCGCGACCTTCTCGTCCACGATCGCGTTGACCAGCGTGGATTTGCCAACGTTCGTGCGGCCCACGACCGCCACGAAGCCCGCGCGGGGGTTGTTCGTGCCGTTCATAGGCGCACTCATTTCGCCGGCCTCACGAGCTGCCTCAGTTCATCGTACAGTTCATTGGTGGCGCCGGCGACAATGTCGCCTCCGAATAGGAAGCCATCTCCGCCCTCGAGGTCGCCAGCCGCGCCACCCGCTTCGCGCAGGATTACGCTGCCGGCCGCCATGTCCCAAGGCTTGAGGCCCAGCTCCCAGAAGCCGTCGAAACGCCCTGACGCCGTCCAGCAAAGATCCAAAGCCGCCGAGCCGCACCGCCTTATGCCTCCAGTGATGCTCACGATGCGGCGGAAGCCGGCCATGTAAAGATCGAGGCGCGTCATCTGGACGAATGGAAAGCCCGTGGCGACGAAGGCGCCGTCGAGATGCTTGCGCCCGCTGGCGGCGATCGGGTGCCCGTTCATCGTGGCGCCGTGGCCTTCTATGGCGCTATAAAGTTCGTCATGGACCGGATCAAAGACGACGCCTCTTGTCGGCCGCCCGTTTTCAACGAGCCCGATGGAGACGCAGAACAGGGGAACGCCATGCACGAAATTGTTAGTGCCGTCCAGCGGGTCCACGCAGAAAAAAACCGGCTCCTTTCCGGTGGCGTTTCCTGAACCCTCCTCGGCGAGCATCGGGATGGCGGGAAAGAGATGGCCGAGCTCTTCTTTGATCAGCGCTTCGCAAGCCTTGTCGGTCTGAGTGACGAAGTCGTTGCGCGCCTTCTCGCTGACCCAGCCCGGCCCGCTCTTGCGGGCCTCCTTGACGATCTGCCCCGCCTGCAACGCTATCGCCTCAAGCGTCCGTATCGGTATGATCATTTTTCGTTCTCCTTCGGCTCCGGCGGAGCGTTTCTGCGGGCCCTTGGGTGCGAGCGGTCATAGAGCGCCTTGAGCTGCGCGGTGGCCACGTGGGTGTATTTTTGGGTGGTCGAAAGGCTGGCGTGGCCCAAAAGCTCCTGGATGGCGCGAAGGTCGGCGCCGCGCGCCAGCAGGTGCGTCGCGAAGCTGTGGCGCAGCGTGTGGGGCGAAGCTCCGGTCTCTTCGTTAAGAGCGGTGACGTGCTTATCCACGATACGCTGAAGAGACCTGCTTGTAAGCCGCCCTCCTCGCAGGTTGACGAAAACCGGCGAACGGGCGTTAAAGGCGCCCGGGCGAACCTTGAGGTATGCCTCTAACGCGCGCGCCGCCGGCTCGCCGAAGGGAACAATGCGCTCCTTCCGCCCTTTGCCTATGACGCGCACCATGCGCTCTTCCAGAAGAAGACGCTCCGAGTCGAGCCCGACCAGTTCGGATGCCCGCAGGCCGGTGGCGTAGAGAAGTTCCAGCATGGCGCGGTCCCTAAGCCCCTGGAGGGGATGTTCCGCCGATGGTTCCGGCGTCTCCACGAGCCCGGCGGCGACGGCCTCGGAAAGCACCCTTGGAACTTTTTTTATCTGCCGAGGCGCTCGAAGCGCGCGGGCGGGGTTCGATTTTACGCGCCCTTCGCGGTGGAGGAACCTGAAAAAAGCGCGGAGCGTCGCCAGCTTCCGCATTACTGACGCCTTGGAAAGTCCCTTCTGGTGAAGATAACCGAGGTAGCCGCGCAACGTCAGCGTGTCAATCTTTTCCGCGCTGACTCCTCCGGGAAAAATGGTGGAGAGAAAGCCGAGAAGCTGCTCGATGTCCGAAAGGTAGGCCCTGATTGTGTGGGGCGAGACCTGCTTCTCGTCCCTGAGATACCTCTCAAATGTTTCGGCGGCGCGCTTCACGGCCCGTCCTCCAGCGCGCGCCGAAGCGCGCGCAAGGCCTTTCCGCGATGGCTCAAACGGTCCTTCTCTTCGGCGGGCGCCTCGCCGAAGGTGCATCCCAGCTCATCCGAAAAAAATATCGGGTCGTAACCGAAGCCGCCCGAACCCCTCGGTTCAAGCGCGATCTTCCCCTCCGCTCTTCCCGAAAAAACGTGGCTGCGCCTGGCTTCGTCAAGAAGGACAACCACCGCCTCGTAGTAAGCGGCTCTTTCGAAATCGGGCAGGCCGCGCATTTTTTCCAGGAGCAGCGCGTTGTGCGCGGCGTTGTCCCTGGTTCCGCCGTAGCGCGCCGAGCGCACGCCCGGCTCTCCGTTCAACGCGGGCACGACGAGCCCCGAATCCTCCGCCGCGACAAGCATCCCGGGCGCATCTTCGGCAAAAGCATTCGCCTTCAGAATCGCGTTCGCGATGAAGGTCTCGCCGGTTTCGCCGGGGTCGATCTCAAGGCCGAGATCCTTTGGAAAAAGCAGTTGCAGTGGCAAACCGCCGAGAATCCGGGCGATCTCGCGCTGTTTGCCCGGATTGTTCGTTGCGAAAAACAGCCGCCGCGACATTGTCTAGTGATACACCGGGGCGTTGCCGGCGGAGAGGTCAACGACGTTGCCGACGTTTTTCAGGCTCACGAGAAAACGGACCTCCGTGTCCCTGAAATCGCCGATCTGGCGGCGTCCCGCCTCGAAACCGAGTGCGTAGCACGAGCCGTGGTACCAGAATATGAGGCGTTGGTCGCGCCACAATTTGTTTTCAAGGTCTCTCGCTAGGTACGGGTTCGCCGTGATTTTCTCGCTCCAAAGCTTGAAGGCCCCCGAGAACTGAACCTCTTTAGTGGCTGGAAGGACGCCGGACGCGAGCGCCGGATCGCTCCCCAGCACCTTCGTGCTCAGGTAGCTAAGGCTCGCGAACTGGCGGTGGTCCTTTGATGAAGCGTTCACGGAAAGCGATTCTGTGTCCAGCTCGTGAAACAGGATGCTGTAGCGCAGCCTCAGGTCCAGGCTGAAAGTGTCCGCCGGCCACGCGCGCATGGAAAAATTCCAGGGCGAGTATTGAGACGAGAGGCCGCCTTGCACGGAGAGCGGATTGCGCGCGCTGCGCGACTGGTAAAGCTCGCTGTCCAAAAGCATTCGCCCGCTCTTCGCGTAAAGGCGGTTTCTGATGCCGTATCTCAACAGGTCCTGGTCCAAAAGGACCTGGTCCACCGCGTCGAAGTAGAGGATGTCCCTCGCCCTGTCATCCGCCGTCACGTAGGCGAAGGCCACGAACGGTTCTATGACGTGCTTGCTCTTCTTGAAGCGCCGGTAGAACCGGGGGCCGGAGACGTCGAGCGAGAAAGCGGCGTAACGGCGCCAAAGCGCGCTGCCGTCATACTGTCCGTCGCCCTCGTCGAGGCTTTGGCTGTAACCGGTCGCGCGCAGTTCGAGCCGCGGGCTGATGTCGAGCCACGGCACCGTTCGCACCGGCCATTCGATGAATGGGTGAAAATCGGCCCGGCGGTAGCGCAGGTCCTCTTTGGCAAAACCGGCCCCGTTCCACTGCGCCCACTCCTTGGAGAACGAGTCGGCCGAGGTTTCGAAGCCTCCGTAGAAACCGGCGCCGAGGGATTGGAGGCTGGAACGCCACTCAATGCCCGGAAGGCGCCGCTGCGCCAGGCTCTGGTCCAAAGTGTAGAATTGAACGAGCCGTTCGGCCCTGAAGTTGAGCGAATATGGCCCCCCCTGCTTCGTCAGGTAAACGCGGGAGTCGTTGCCAGGGAGCGTTCCCTTGGTGTAGTCCCGCTGGTAATCACGCCAGAAGTTCGCGTCCGAAACAAGGTTGACGTCGGCCATGAGCTGCCAGCCGTTGGCCATTTTCCCGAAGTGCGTCCAGGCGAAGTCCCAGCGCTTCTGGCCGTCGCTCCGCTGGCGGATGTAGTAGCCATGGAGCCATCCGAAATCCTGGGGCGTCAGCGCATAGCGGAACTCCTCGCCCACGCCCGTCCCTTCGGTCGCGAAGGTGTCAACGTAAATCGTGTCGTCCCACCAGTCCCGTGGCGCTATAAAAAGCGCGTTGCTGGTCGTCAACCCCCGCGTGGAGGAGTTTCCCGCCTGCGGAAACAAAAGGCCGGTGGAGCGTTCCGGCTTGATGGGCCAGATGATGTACGGCAGATAAAAAATCGGCGCCTTGCGAATCTTGAAGCGGGGGTTGGTTAAGAATGCGTAATGGTCAACGTGAAAGCGCGAGCGGGAGACGCGGATGCTCCACGGCGGGCTGGCGGCGTTGCAGGAGGTGAAAGTGCCGTTGTCCACCTCGTACCAGTCCTCGCCGGTTTTTCTGATCTCCCGGCCCTCGACCACGTAAAGGCCCGACTTCTCGCTTCCGTAGGCGTCGCGCATAACTCCAGTGCCCTTGTTGATCTCATAGTGAAGCTCGGTGCCCGAAATGGTGAAATCGCCAAAGTCAACCGAGACGGCGCCGGTCGCCCAGAGCGTCCCCTTGTTGCCGTCGTAGGTCAAGGCGTCGCAGGTCAGCACCATGCCGGGGTAGGTAAAGCGGACATTGCCACGGGCGAGATAGACTCCCGGCTCGGTGGTATCAACCGTGTCGAAGGTGAGAGTGAACCTCGGCTCGCCCGGCGCCTTTGTCTCGCCGGCGGCCTTGGCTTGAGGTTTTGGATGGCCGCTGGCCTTGGGATGCCACGGAATGGGCGTCATTTGGGCGAAAGCGGGCAGGGCCGTGGCCGCAAGCAGCGCGGCCATGATGGTTGGGCGGAAGGCCACTTAAGCGCTCCTCCAGATTCTGACGCCGGCGTAGGAGACCACTTCGTCGTCACCGCCGGCCACCATTCCAGAATGGGTGTAGTCAACCACGTCGGCGCCCGCCGCGCCGAGCGCGCGGGCGGCAACGATGGCGGCCACGGCCGGCCCGAAGCCGCACATGGTTATCTCGTTTTCCAGCACCACGCCGTGCAGCCGCTCCGGTTCGAGGGCCAGAAGTTCATGAAGCGCCATGTCGTCTTTCCGCCTGTTGACGCTCGCCGGTTCATAGTGGTTCATGTCGCTCGAAACCACGATGGCCGCTTCGCCCCGCGCCTCCGTGATTGCCTGGGCGAGCCCCCGGCCCAGGGATTGCAAGGCCAAAAGCGAGTGGGTGCCGACGGCCACTGGGACGATCCCCGGATTGCCAAGCATGACCTGAAGAAAAGGCAACTGCACCTCGACGGCGTGCTCCCTCAAGTGGGCCGTCACGTCCGCCCGGCACTCCGGGCAAAAGCGAAGGAGCGCTTTCGCCAATGGCCCGTCAACCCCGACGTCGCCCAGCGGCGTCCTCCAGCTTCCGGACGGATACACGGCGAGTGCTTGTCCCATGCCGGTATGGTTGGGACAAAGGACGAAGAGCCTCCTGGGAAGCACGGAAGACGCGTAAGTCTTGCCGGCGGTGCTTCCCGAATAAATGTATCCCGCGTGGGGCGCGACAACCGCGATGACCTCTTTGGGCTCGGTCTCGCGCACGAGAAAACGCTTCACGGCGGTCCTCAACTGCAAAGGATGTGAAGGGTAGAATGTCCCCGCAACTACGGGAAGCCTTATTTCGCGCGTATCTTGGTCCATGGCCTGCACCCTCCCGCGAAAAGCGCCGCGGCGCAATAAAGCATAACACAGGAATCAACGAGATGCGTTTGTGCTATTGTATCCTTGATGGGGAACGGTGGCGCGCGAAGGCTCTTGGTGATAAGGCTCTCGTCCCTTGGAGACGTGGCGAGGCTTTTGCCGTCCTTGAAAGCCATCGGCGCGGCGCCTGGACTGGAAGCCGATTTGACGACGGAAGACCGCTTCAAGCCGCTCATGGAACTCTTTCCATTCGCGCGCCAAGTCATCGCCTACCCGAGGCGAACGGCCGGCTCTCCCGTTCGCTCGCCTTTCGGTTTCAGCCGCGCCATGCGGGATTATTTCGCGGCGCTGCGGGCGCGGCGTTATGATCTGGCGCTGGACTTGCACGGCATTTTTCGATCGGCGCTGGTTGCCCGCCTGAGCGGGGCCGCGGAGACGGCTGGCTACGCGCGCGGTTTTGGCAAAGAATTCTCTCACCTGCTTTATGGCCGCAGGCTCGTGCCCGGGCCGAGCCCGCTGATCTCGCGTTACGAACGCTACGCCGGAGCGCTGAAGGCGATCGGCGCGCCCTCGCCGCCGGACGAATACATTCAGCCCGTGATTCCGGAAGCCGCCGGGAAAGTGCTGAGCGGGCTGCTCGACGCGTGGGGCGCGCCGCCCCGGCAATACGCCGTCGCCTTCATAGGCTCAAGCCGCGCGCAGAGGCGCAAACGGTGGCCGCTCGAAAATTATCTGGCCTGCGCTGGCGCGCTCTACCGAGAAACCGGCATGGCGACGGCCGTGACCTGGGGGCCGGAGGAGGCCGGCCTGGTTAAGAGCCTGCCGCAGCGCCCCGAACTCAAGGTGCCGCCCCTCTTGGATTTGGCGGCGACGGTGGCGCTCATTCAAAATTCCCGTGTTTTCATGGGCGCCGACACCGGATTCACGCACATTTCGGCGCTGATGGGGGTGCCTACCGTCGCGGTTCTGGGGCCGACGGATCCTACGATAAACCGTCCGTTCGGAAACAGGTCCCGCGTCGTATATAAGCCTGGCGTTCACCGGGAGTGCGGGGGCGAAGGCTGCACCCACGAGGATTGCATGGCGAAGATCGAGCCGGGCGAGGTCGCCGCGCAAGTAAGAGGCCTGCTGGAGGCGACGTGACTTCAGGCCTGGAGAAGCCTTTCTGGACCGACTCGCACTGCCACCTCGCAATGGCCGATTTCGACCTGGATCGCCAAGGCGCCATCGAACGGGCGAAGGCCGCGGGTGTTGGAAGGCTTGTCAGCGTGGCCACGAATCCCGATGACTGGGAATCAGCGGCGGCGCTCGCGGCTGACGGCGCGATGATAGCCACCGCCGGCCTGCATCCTCACGAGGCGTCCAGGTGGAACGATAAGGTCCAATCCGCCCTGGCAAAAGCTCTTGGCCATCCCAAGGTTCGCGCGGTGGGCGAAATCGGCCTCGACTTTCACTACGACCTCTCGCCGCGCAATATCCAGCGGGAAATTTTCGCGGCGCAGCTAACCATGGCCGCAAAACGGCGCCTGCCCGTGATTATCCACTCGCGCCAGGCTTTGGAGGAGACGCTGGAGACGCTTCGCTCGGAGGGGAGAGGCGTCTCCGGCGTCGTACACTGTTTTACTTACGGCCCCGAAGCCGTAAGGCCTTTTCTCGATCTGGGACTCTACATATCGATTTCTGGAATCGTCACCTTTCCCAAGGCCGGCGAATTGAGAGAGGCGGCCAAGCTGGTGCCGGGAGACCGCCTGCTCGTGGAAACCGATTCGCCCTACCTTGCGCCGGTACCCTTCAGGGGAAAACGCTGCGAGCCAGCGCACGTGGCGCGGACGGGCGCCTTCCTGGCGCCCCTCCTGCCCCTGTCTACAGAAGAACTGGCCCGCGCCACCTCCGAAAACGCCGCACGCCTCTTCGCCTGGCCGTGAAAGACAGAGCCGGCTAATCATCCTTCATCCATTATCTCTTATCATCCAGCCGGGCCAACCCGGTCAATGTTCATGGCCATGGCCGTGGCCTTCGCCACCATGCTCCTTGTTCTGAAGGCCGGGTGGAAGGTTATCTTCGGCGTCATGTCCCTTTGCGCCCTTGTGCTTCGGGCCGTGGCCCTGGCCGTGCTTTTCACGGTAGACTTCGCCGCACCAAGTGTGGTAATCGCGCCCGCCCTGGAGGCCGGAGATGATTTCGTCCGGCGGCCGCCCCGTGGCCTGCGCGAGGGTATGGACTCTCGCCATGGCGATGAACTCCTGATCGCTGAGCGCAAAGGCCTCTTGGCGCGGGCGGCCTTTCCCGTGACCGTGATTCTTCCAGTAACCCCAAGCCTTGCCGTAAGGCGGGCCGTAGTCTCTGGCCGGCTCCACGACGATAACGTCCCATGGGACTCCAAGACGGACGGCCACCTGGCCCCATGGCAGGCCCGATCGGCGCAACTCCCATACGGCAGGCAGGCTCTTTCCGGAACGGTTGCAGAGAAAGGCCGCTACCATGAAATCATCAGCGGTGACGTGCGGTTCCATGGCTATCCGGTTTGCGTCGCCAAACGGCAGCTTCCAGACATCCACCGAAAGGTGAAGTGACGCCTGGAGGTTGTCGGCAAGGTCCGGGGGCTGTCCGAAGTCGGGGATCGGTAGTCTCGCCTGCAGGCCCAACGCCGTGATGAAACAGACGACCATCATTGCCACAACTCTTGCGCGCATAGCTGTTCACCTCCGGCTGGAAATATAATGCCGGGGCCCTGCTCGTGCAACGTTCGCCGGGGACGCCAGCGAGAATTGAATTCGCGAGGCGTGGAGTGTAGACGCCGTGTCTTGCAGGCGGGCCGCGCGTTGTTAGCGAAAGCTTGGAAATTTATCGCGAAGGAGGAGCGGCGCCGCGCTCTGCGGCCAAACGCGCCAGGAACGGATAGAGAGCCTCGTTATAAAAGCCCTCGAATTCGCCCGTGCGGGCGTGGCCGTGAAAGGCGAGGACCTTGCCGTTACGAAGGTAAATGTAAAGCCCGTCCTCATCGGCGGCCTGGATGAAAAGTTTGTGCGACTGAGAGGGCCGAATGGCGCCACTCTTGAGTTTGAGCGGGCGGGAGGCGATTTCGGTAGTGTTGTTCGCGCTCTCGGTTCGAAGCAGCGTAAGAAGTTTCGCGACGTCATTGGCGGTTGTGATCGCCAGCGGAGGTTCTCCTGAAATGGCGTACTCTGCGCGGCTGGCATCGCCGTCATTTACGCCGGCCACGGGGTTCAATGGATCGCGCACGGCGGCCTCGATTTCCAGCGGCTGGCCGCAAAGAAGGTATTCGGTGACTTGGACGGTGACCCCATTGCATCGCCCCTCGTAGTCTCGCGTGTCGCACAGGTCCGTGTCGAAGGCAAAGTCAACGTCGGGGGCGCTCGCGATGAGGTCGGCAAGTTCTCCCTTCAAAGAGCCGTATGATTCGGCGATCTCCTTCGCCGCCGGGACCGGCCCGCTTTTCGGCAGATTGAACGGCTTCGGAGCTTTGGCGGAATCGCAGTTTTTCGGCAACCGCGCGGCCAGAGAATCTTCGTCGAAGGCCGTCTGGGCTCTTGTTGAGCAGTGCCATGGGGTCGCGAGCGCAAGGCAACATAGAAGCGGAATGACTCTGGCGCTAACCAAAGAGCGCCTCGACCGCTTCAGCAAGGCTGGAGACTGGTTCCAGAGCCACGCCCTTCGGCTTGTGCTCGATGCGGCGCATGTCGGAAGCCGGAAACATGACGCGTTTGAAACCGAGCGCCGCCGCCTCCTTCGCGCGCGGCAGAGCGGAGCCGGCGCCCCGCACCTCGCCCGCGAGGCCGATTTCGCCGAAGGCAGCGAGTTCCTGCGGAATCGGCTTTCCGTAAGCCGCCGACGCCACCGCCAGACAAAGCGGGAGGTCCAGCGCCGGCTCTTCGACTTCGACTCCGCCGACGACGTTGACGAAGAGGTCCCTGTCGCCGAGCGTCAGGCGCACGGCCCGTTCCAGGACGGCGGTCAGCAGCTGGACGCGGTTGCGGTCGAGCCCCGCGCTCATCCTCTTGGCCATGCCGAAGGCTGATGGGCTCGTCAGCGCCTGAATCTCAAAAAGTAGCGGGCGCGTGCCTTGCAGCGCGACGCCGATGCAGGAGCCGGGTTGTCCGACCGGGCGGTCGGCAAGGAGCGCGGCCGAAGGATTTTCGACCTCCTTCAGCCCCTCGCTCGTCATTTCCAGAAGGGCAAGCTCGGAAGTGGCGCCGTAACGGTTTTTCTGGACGCGCAGCACCTTCAGGTGGCGGTATTTTTCGCCTTCGAGGTAGAGCACGGTGTCCACGATGTGCTCAAGAGCTTTCGGTCCCGCTATCATGCCGTCTTTCGTAATGTGGCCGACCATTATCACGCCGGTGCCGCTGGTCTTGGCAAACTCCGTCAGCCGCACCGCGCAGTCGCGCACTTGCGACAGGCTTCCCGGGGCCGAGCCGAGCGCGACCGTGGCCGCAGTCTGAATCGAATCAATGGCGAGAAGGGCGGGAGAGAGGCGCCTCGCCTCGTCCAGCGCCGCTTCAAGCGATGTCTCCGCCAGCAGATGGAGCAATGAAGAGTTGATGCCGAGCCGCCGGGCCCGCGCCGCGACCTGAGAAGCCGACTCCTCTCCCGAGACGTATAACGTCACGGCTCCGCGGCTCGCCGCGCCGAAGAGTTGCATCAGAAGCGTTGACTTGCCGACGCCGGGGTCGCCGCCAATAAGCGCCACGCCGCCCATGACCAGGCCGCCGCCGAGAACGCGGTCAACCTCCTTCAGGCCCGTGGAAAGCCTCTGCCCGTCCCCGGTCTTCACATCGGAGAGCGGCGTCGCGCGCCCGCCGCGCGCGGATACCCCGGGCCGTGTTTCCTTCGGCCGCTCCGCCTCCTCGACGAAGCTGTCCCACTCGCCGCAGGCTGGACAGCGCCCGAGCCATTTGGGGCTTTTCGATCCGCAAGACTCGCAGACGAAAACGCTGGCCGCCTTCATCATCTGGAGGTCCCGCGCAATGATTCGCGACGCCCAGGCCGGGAAGCTTCCATCAGCGCCTTGATAAGAGGCTCGGGCTTTTCCTCCACCAGTAACAGCGCGCGATGTTTCGCGGCCAGAAATCCTTCTTCCATCTGGTGGCCGAAAAGGGCGAGGAGCGGGGCGAAGAAATTGTTCACGTTCAAAAGGCCGCAAGGCTTATGGTGAATGCCCATCTGCGCCCAGGTGAGGATTTCGCAAAGCTCATCCAACGTGCCGAATCCGCCCGGCGCCGCGATGAAGCCGTCGGCAAGCTCGGCCATCATTGCCTTTCTGGCGTGCATCGAGGGAACAATCCTCAGCTCCGTGACGCCGTCGTGCCCAAGCTCGCGCTCCTTGAGGGCTTTGGGAATCACGCCCACGGCTTCTCCGCCACCCGACAGAACGGCGTCCGCGACAACGCCCATCAGCCCTATTCTCCCTCCGCCGAAAATGAGGCCGATCTTTTCCTTGGCCAGCACCTCGCCAAGTTCCCTCGCCGCCGCGGCGTAAACGGGATTCTGGCCAGATGACGAGCCGCAAAAGACGCAGATGCGCTTCATCCAGCTACCGTTCTATCTTCCATACGCTATCAATGACGGTGCCGTCAACCCATTTCACGGCTGCTACAGGGATCTTTCCGCGCTTTGGCGGTTGCGGTTTTCCGCCGCACATCTGGTAAACCTCCTTCTGGATGTCGCGGATGTTTTTTATCGGCAGGCCCTTGCCTTTCACGGCGTCCCAAAGGTCATGGCGCCTGGGGTTGATCGCTATTCCGCGTTCGGTGATGATTACGTCTATCAATTCGCCCGGGCCGGTTATCGTGGTGACTTTGTCCACGATGACGGGAATTCGGTCGCGCACCGCCGGTACCGCGAGAATAGTGCAGCCCGAGAAGAGGCAGTTCTGCCAGCCCCCGATGCCGTGAAGAAGACGCCCGTCGCTGTGGGTAACGACGTTGGCGTTGAAGTTCACGTCAACCTCCGTGGCGCCCAGCACGACAGCGTCAACGAAGGTTCCGAAGAAACCCTTGCCGTGATAGTTGTAACTCGTGAACGGGCTGGTGGCCACGTGGCGCGGGTTATCGCGCATCGAGGTGACGCCGTCGAGGTCGAACGTCTGGCCGTCGAGGATGTAGTCGCAAAGCCCCTCGTTGAGCATTTCGACGAGGTACTTCGTCGAGCCGCCCCTGATGAAGCGCGCCTTTACCGAAGCCTTCTTCATCATCTCGCGAAGGTAAACCGCGAAGGCGAGCGCCGTCCCGCCCGCGCCGGCCTGGAAGGAAAACCCCTCCTTCATTATGCCCGCGTCCCTTACGAACCGCGCCGTCAGTTCCGCGAGCAGCAACCTGTCGGGGCTTCTTGTGACCTGCGTCGTGCCGGACACAATCTTCGACGGATCGCCCACCTTCTCGGTCTCGACGACGAAGTCAACGTTATTTCCCTGAATCTGCCAGGGAATAGCGGGGAAGGGAACGAGATGATCGGTTACCACGATTACCTTGCCGGCGTAGAGCGAATCGGCCAGGGCGAAATTGAGCGAACCGCACGCCGCCGGGCCAATCACGCCGTTCGCGTTTCCGAACGCGTCCGCGCAAGGCGCCGCTATGACGGCGATATCAATATGCACCTCGCCGTCCTGAATCGCCTGCCAGCGGCCGCCGTGAGATCTCAGGACGCCCATGCCGCGCATCTTTCCGTCGGTGCAATAATCACCAAGAGGGCCGTTCATCGAGCCCTCGATGTGGTGGACGACGCCCGACTCCATGTGCCTGATGACCGGCTCGTGGCACGGGAAGGAGGCCGAAGGGAACCACATCAGGCTCCGCTTCTTCATCCTGGCGCAGGCGTCGAAAAGGGCGTTGGCCACAAGGTCGCCGTCCCGGAAATGGTGGTGCGTCGAGAGCGTCATGCCGTCCTTCAGCCCGCAAGCTTCAAGCGCCTCCTCGATCGTCCCGGCCCTTTTGTCACCGTTGCCCGGATATTCAGCGGCGCTTGCTATTGCCGGCGCCGCCTTGCACCCTCTTGCCACGTATGCGTCAACACCTTTGTATGGAACCTGCCTCCTGCCGTTCGCCAAAGCGGGAACCAGCCGTCCTAAAGCATTCTTCTTAAGTTCAACCTTTCGCGTCATCTTGCATCCTCTACGATTTTTCTGGCCGCGCTCTTGGCCTTTCAAACGCCAGCCCTTGCCAGTTTACCACCAATGGACTTTTGATGGCGGGACCGGCTCGCTTGACAACGGAGCCGAATTGGCATACATATTAGGAAGCAAGGTCATTGCGCTAGGCCATATCTGGCTGGCGGTGGTGGGGGCGAAGGGCCGAGGAGGGCCGGGCCATGGCTAGGGTCAAGGGGACCGTGATAGCGTCCACGCTTTCTTTCCTGAACGAAAAGTTGGGCAAGGAGGGAACCGTTCAGCTCATCGAGGGGCTCAGCGCTGCAAACTCGGCCCTGCTGAAAGGGCCGGTTCTTCAGGGAAACTGGTATCCCCTGGACCTCCTCCTGAAGCTGGTCATCGCGGCGGAAGGGAGAGTGACGCTTGTCCAAAACAGGCCGCTTGCCTGGGAGTTGGGGCGCTATTCAGCCGATACCGGATTGAAGGGCATTTACAAGGTCTTTTTCAAGATGGCTGACATCAGCTTCATAATCAAGAGGGCGCCTCACGTCTGGTCATCCTATTACGACTCGGGAACCATGCAGGTGCTGGTGGCGGAATCCAACAAGGCCATCATGCGCGTCGCGGGGTTCGACCAGCCCAGCGCCATACTCTGCGACCGCGTCCTTGGCTGGATGGAGCG
>JBBIMN010000025.1:0-14248 GCA_037444385.1 Acidobacteriota bacterium
GGCCATCTTCTCAACTGGTATGACACCCTCAGCCTCGCTCCACTGCCTCCACTTTACGTGTCAACCGTGGACAGCGGCAACCTGGCCGGCGCCCTGTGGACGTTGGCGGAAGGGCTGCGGCAGATCGCCGCCGATACGGGTGCCGCCGGAGGGCAGGAGGCTTCCGCGACGGAACGGGAGCGGTTAGAGACTCTCGCGCTGCGGTCGGTGGCGTTGGCCGACGTAATGGACTTCAGCATCCTTCTGGAACCGCAGCGAACCGTTCTCGCCATCGGTTACCGTCTTGCCGACGCGGAAGGGCCCGGGCGCCTGGACACCTCCTTCTATGACCTTCTGGCGTCCGAAGCGAGGCTGGCGAGCTTCGTGGGCATCGCCAAGGGCGACCTGCCGCAAGCCCACTGGTTCCGCCTCGGCAGGCTCATCACGAGCGTCCACGGGAAGCCCACGCTTCTCTCGTGGAGCGCCTCCATGTTCGAGTACCTCATGCCGCTCCTGGTCATGAGGAGTTTCCCCGAGACGCTTCTCGACCAGACGTGCAGGATGGCCGTTCAGAGGCAACGCGAATTTGCAGACGGATGCGGCATTCCATGGGGGATTTCCGAATCGGGCTACAACATCGTGGACCGCCAGAACAACTACCAATACAAGGCCTTCGGCATCCCCGGCCTCGGCCTCAAACGCGGGCTCGGCAATGAACTCGTCGTCACCCCCTACGCGACAGCGCTGGCAGCGATGATCGAGCCGGTCCAGGCCGCTCGGAACCTCGCGCGCCTTGCGGGCGAGGGACTCGACGGCGAATACGGCTACTACGAGGCCATCGATTATTCGCACGGGAGAAACGGCGACATGGAGGAGGCCGCCAGAAAAACGAAGCGGCCGGGCGGAACGGTCATCCGTTCGTACATGGCCCACCACAACGGCATGATGCTGGTATCGTTGGCGAACGTTCTGCTTTCCGGAACCATGGTCAAGCGTTTTCACGCGGACCGGCGCGTGCAGGCCACGGAGATGCTCCTGCAGGAGCGCATACCGCGGCAGGCCGTCATCACGCAGCCGCGTCCGATAGAGGAGACGCGCACCGCGAGCCCGATCCCGGCGGTGCAGGCGGTTCGCCGCTTCAAGTCCCCCCACACCTATTTTCCCCACGCTCAATTCCTTTCGAACGGCCACTACACCGCGGTAGTAACGAACGCGGGCGGCGGCGCCAGTTTCTGCCGGGGCTTCGCGGTGACGAGGCATCGAGAGGATCCGACCCGCGATCCGGGCAGCCAATTCATCTATCTTAGGGACGTGCGCAGCGGCGCCGTCTGGTCCCCGGCCTTCCATCCGACAGTGAAGGAGCCGGAGGAATACGAAGTGACCTTCCTCCCGGAAAAGGCGACCTTCATCCGTTGCGACGATGAAATCTCCACGCAGCTCGACGTAGCCGTCTCGGCGGAACACGACGTGGAGGCGCGGAGGCTGGGGGTGAAGAACAAAGGCGAGCGCTTCAGGGAGATCGAAATCACGAGCTACGCCGAGATCGTTCTTCAGCCGCCCGCGGACGATCTCGCCCATCCGGCATTCGGCAAGCTGTTCATCGAAACGGAGTACATGCCCGACTGCGCCGCCCTCCTTTGCCATCGCCGGCGGCGCTCGGAGGACGACCCCGACGTTTGGGCCGTGCACGTCTTGAGCGTCGAGGGCCGCTCCATGGGGCCGGTGGAATGCGAGACCAGTCGCAGCCGGTTCCTGGGCCGGGGCCGGGGGGTCAGAACCCCGCAGGCGCTCGACGGAAGGCCGCTCTCCGGAACGACGGGAGTGGTCCTCGATCCCGTCGTGAGCCTGAGGCAGCGGTTGAGGCTCGCTCCGGAGAGCTTCCTGAAGCTCTCCTTCTTCACGGGAATGGCCATGTCTAGGGAGGAGGCGGTCGCGATGGCCTACCGCTACCACGACCCCGGAGCCGCCGCCCGTACCTTCGCTATCGCGTTCGCGCACGCGCACAGCGCGCTTTGGCACCTCGGCATTTCCGGCGACGAGGCGGTGCTTTTCGAGCGGCTTGCGTCACGCGTCCTTTACACGGACGGTTCCCTGCGCGCCGCGCCGGAGATGATCTCCAGGAACTCGCTCGGCCAGGACGGCCTCTGGCCGTTCGGAATCTCCGGCGATCTCCCGATTCTTCTCGTGCGGGTCGAGGGGGAGAACGGCATTCCGCTCGCTCGCCAGGTCCTTCAGGCACAAGAGTACTGGCGACTCAAGGGGCTGAAGGCCGACATCGTGATCCTGAACGAACACCCGGCCGGCTACATGGACGAAATGCAGAGCCAGTTGACGTCCCTTCTTGAAAACGGGCCCTGGAGAACGTGGAAGGACCTGCCCGGAGGAGCGTACCTCCTCCGCGGGGACCACATGGGCGAAGCGCAGCGCGTGCTGCTCGCCAGCGTGGCGCGCGCCGTGCTGAGCGGCGAGGGGGGAGAGCTTGCCAATCAATTGGACCGCCCGGATCCAAGCCGGCCCGAGCCTGAAGCGATATCCCGTGCTCCAGAGCCGGAGCGCGCCCGCCCCGCCTCTATGGACGTCGAGCCTCCCTCCCTCACGCTGAGCAACGGCCTGGGCGGTTTCGCCGACAACGGAAGAGAGTACACCGTCGTTCTGGAAGGCGACCAGGAAACGCCGCTTCCGTGGGCAAACGTAATCGCGAACCCCGGCTTCGGAACGGTCGTCACCGCTTCTGGCGCCTCCTTCACCTGGTCGGAAAACAGCCGCGAGAACAGGCTGACGCCTTTCGCGAATGACTTCGTCACTGATCCGACCTACGAGGCGCTCTTCATCCGCGACGACGACACTGGAGAGGCGTGGTCGCCGACCCCCTCCCCCATGTCACGGGACCGCTCCAGCGGCAGGTTTCTCATCAGGCACTCCGCGGGGTGTACCCGATTCGCCCGCGGCTTCAACGGGATCAGACAAGAGCTCTCCGTATTCGTCGCGCCGAGTGATCCCGTGAAGTTCTCGCTTCTGACACTCGCGAACGAAAGCGGCGTGAAGCGTTCGCTGAGCATCATCGTTTTTTACCAGCTTGTGCTTGCGCCGCCCAGGTACGGCGACGGCGCGCTGGTCGAGACGAAGTTCGATCCTTCGTTTGAAACCATACTGGCCCGGAACTCCTACAACCGCGATTTCGCCGGACGCGTCGCCTTCGCTAGCGCCAGCGAGAATCTCCGCTCAGCCACTTCGGACCGCCACTCGTTCATCGGCCGCAACGGCTCGCTGAGCTGTCCGGCCGCGCTCGGCCATAAGAGGCTTTCGGGCAGATTCGGAGCGGGACTCGATCCCTGCGCCGCGCTGCACGCTTCACTGTCTCTGGAACCGGGAGAAACCCACCGCGTGGTCTTCATTCTTGGAGAGGGCATGGACGAGGGTCACGCCCGCGAGCTGGTCAGGAGAAACGGAAGCACCGAAGCGGCGGCGCGCGCGCTGGCGACGGTCAAAGAACAGTGGGAGTCCACCATGGGGAGGGTCCAGTTCCATACTCCCGATGACTCGTTTGACGTCATGATGAACGGATGGTTGCTCTACCAAATCGTCGGCTGCCGGCTCTGGGCAAGGACCGGCTACTACCAGCCCTCCGGCGCCTTCGGCTTCAGAGACCAGCTTCAGGACGTGATGGCGCTCGGTCTGGCGAGACCCGACCTCGCGCGAGAGCACCTGCTGCGCGCGGGCGCACGCCAGTTCATGGAGGGAGACGTACAGCATTGGTGGCACGAACCCGGCGGCAAGGGCACGCGCACGCGCTGCTCCGACGACATGCTCTGGCTCCCCTTCGCCGCGGCCCATTACGTGAGGGTGACCGGCGACGCCGCGATCCTGGACGAGCCCCTTCCCTATTTGCAGGCCCCCGTGCTGGAGCCGGAAGTCCTCGAACAGTACGACGGCGCGCGCGTTTCCAGCGAGCGGGAGACATTGTACGAACACTGCGCGAAGGCCATTGACAAAGGACTGACGGTGGGACCTCACGGTCTCCCGCTCATCGGAACCGGCGACTGGAACGACGGGATGAACCGCGTCGGCCACAAAGGACGAGGGGAGAGCGTCTGGCTGGGATTCTTCCTCCATCGGGTCATGGGCGAGTTCATTCCCATCTGCCGGGCGCGCGAGGACGCCGCCAGGGCCCAGCGCTACCTGCGAGAGCAGCAGCGGCTCTCCGTGGCGCTGGAGCGGGCGTGGGACGGCGACTGGTACGTGCGGGGCTATTACGACAATGGCGCGGCGCTCGGTTCCGTCCTGAACGACGAGTGCAAGATAGACTCAATCGCCCAATCCTGGGCCGTGCTCTCCGGCGCCGTGCCTCAGCGCTTCGCCGACCGGGCGATGGACGCCGTCCGCAGCTACCTCGTCCGGCGCGGCCCGCAGGTCGTGGCCTTGCTCGATCCGCCTTTCGACCGCTCCGCGGAGCACCCCGGTTACATCAAGGGCTACCCTCCGGGCGTCAGGGAGAACGGCGGCCAGTACACCCACGCCGCCTGCTGGGTCCTGATGGCCATGGCCCAGAGGGGAAGCGGTGACGAAGCCGTCGAGCTTTTCCACATGCTCAACCCCCTGAACCACGCGCGCAGCGCCGGGGACCTCGCCCGCTACATGGCGGAACCCTACGTCGCGGCCGGGGACCTTCTGGCGCACCCGGAGCACGCCGGGCGCGCGGGCTGGACCTGGTACACCGGATCGGCCGCCTGGCTTTACAGGGCCGGCCTCGAAAGCATCATCGGCCTGAAGCGAAAGGGGGCGGTCTTCGAGATCGCTCCCTGCATTCCTGCTTCGTGGGAGGGCTACGAGATCAACTGGCTGTTCGGGCGAAGCAGCTACCGCATTTCGGTCTCCAATCCGCAGCGGCGGTGCCGCGGCGTGCAGAGGGCGCTGCTGGATGGAGAGGCCGTTGATCCCGCTGCCATTCCTCTCAACGATGATGGCCGCGCCCATTCCGTTGAAATCATCATGGGGCCGAGCGCGCACTGAAGGCAAGGTCGTTGGGCTGCGGCGAGGACGTGAATGGGGGGAAAAGTGCGCTGGGACGGGGAGGGGAAGAAGGTAAAGGATGCGGCGATATGCGCCGCGCCGCTGGGCCATTTTCCTGCATCTTCTGCAATGCGCCACTCACCACTTGCCACTCACCGCTTCCCGTTCGCCGTCGTTGCGCCCGCGCCTCCGTTTTTCGGGCCAAGAACGCTGGCGCCCCCCTGACGATGCCATGCGTCTTAACGAGCTGTAGAGCCGTGGTCTACTGGGTCCTCTTAGCCGTGTCGTGTCCTACGTCTTATCCGTTGCCGTTGGTGTTGGCGCCAGGCGCGCTAGAAGGCTTTCGCGAGCGCGGGCGAGGAGGCGCTCGACTCCTTTTTCGGAGGTTTCGAGGACACCGGCGATTTCTTTGTAGCTCGTTTCTTCGTTGTACTTCAAGATGACCGCCAGCCGCTGGCGCGGCGGAAGGGAACGGAGGGCGGCAAGCACACAGGCCAATCGCTCATCGCGCAATAACGAGTCCAAAGGAGACGGGCGCTCGGAGGGGCGGTCTTGAATCTCCTCTTCCGGCTCTGGGCGCCTTTTCCGCCGGTTGTCCGTGCAGAGGTTGGCTATGACTCTAAAGAGGTAAGTGGTGAAAGCCGCGTTGGGACGGTAGCGCGGGGCCGCGGCCAGGACCTTCAGGAAAGATTCCTGGACGATGTCGGCTGCCTCTTCGCGGTCCTGCGAAAACCGCGACGCGACGCGGAAGGCTCGGGCGTGGTGGCGCGTTACAAGTTCAGCGAAGGCGCCCCTGTCGCCGAGGCCCGCGGCCAGCATAAGCTCTTCGTCGCTACCCATTTCACCGCGGCCCCTTCGCAAGACGGTGGAGGGTTGAGAGTGGAGGAGCAAAGGCGCCTATCTTTCTCAACCTTCCGCTCCCCTTAAGGATACCGGGGAAATCCGGCCATGACAACCGCTGGGAGTCCCGCGGATTAAGGCGGTGGCGCCGGCGGAGCAACCGTTCCGCCGGCGCCATTTCGGTGCAGATCCGATTACTTGCCGGATTCGGCGCTCTTGTGCACGCAGCTCTTGGCGCAGCCGGGCGGCATCTTGTGCATGGGGCATCCCTTGCCCATCTCTTTTCCGCAGGCGGCGACTTTCTCCTGAAGCGCCTTGACGGTGCCGGGCTTGTCGGAAGCGAGGGTGATGATGGCGCCCTTGTCGGTGTTCTTCACTTCGTGCTTCACGCCCTCCATGGCGAAGCAGCAGCCCTTGCAGCCTTTCGCGTCCTTGAGGCAGGCCGCGAGCTTTTCCTGGAGCGCCTTCACGACGTCGGCCTTCTCCGCCGTCAAGGTTATCGTGACGCCGTTCGCCGTGTTGGCCACTTCGCGCTTAACGCCTTCCATCATGCAGACGCAGCCCTTCGCGGCGCACATGGCTCCATGGTGCATGGCGCATTCCTTGCCCATCTCTTTTCCGCAGGCGGCGACTTTCTCCTGAAGCGCCTTGACGGTGCCGGGCTTGTCGGAAGCGAGGGTGATGATGGCGCCCTTGTCGGTGTTCTTCACTTCGTGCTTCACGCCCTCCATGGCGAAGCAGCAGCCCTTGCAGCCTTTCGCGTCCTTGAGGCAGGCCGCGAGCTTTTCCTGGAGCGCCTTCACGACGTCGGCCTTCTCCGCCGTCAAGGTTATCGTGACGCCGTTCGCCGTGTTGGCCACTTCGCGCTTAACGCCTTCCATCATGCAGACGCAGCCCTTTTTCGGGCACGTGGCCGCCGTGGCTATGGCAGCGAGGACCGTCAGGACCGTAACGACCAGCAATGAAACTTTCTTCATCTCAATCCTCCTTGTGGTTTGTTGCTATTTGGTTTTCGAGCCGGAAGGCTCGCCTTCGAGCGGCGTGTCTGGGGCGCCCGCGCACGTCTGGCCCGCGGATGACATCGCGCAGCCGTTGACGGAGCAGAGGCGCTGTTTCAAAAGCCCATCGAAATAGCCCCGCTGTTCCTTGGGCAGCGAGGCGCGGTCCTTGAGAAAGTTTCCCAATATCAAATCCTGCACCTGGCGCTGAATGTCGGCTATCGCCGCCGTTTCGGCCTCGATGGAGGCCATGGACGGCTCCGGCGCAGCCAGGATTTCCGCAAGTTTCCGGCAGTGGCCCGCCATTCGAGCTCTCAGCGGCGCGAGGCTGGCCTCAAGTTTCTCGCGGCTTTCGCGCAAAGCCCGCTGCTGGCCGGCGGAGAGCTTGGGGCGTCCGCGCACCGCATCGCTTGCGCCCATGCTACAGAAACGGCGGGCGCGGTACTCGGTGAACCCGAACGCGGCAAGAAAGGCCAGGTTGAAGGCGAGCGACAACACCAGCGCCCAGAAAAGCCACCTCGATGTTCCGGTGGATGTCGTCATCCTGGTTTTACCTCAAGAAGCGCCAGGCAGAGCGCGCCGGGCGACTGGGGCGGCACGAGTTCGAACTCCGCGGTTTCGGACAGGGCAGCCCCGGCGGAGACCGTCTGGGCGGGCGGTTTGGCGACCGAAGTGTAGGCGGCCTGAAAACGGATGCCGAGGTAAAGGCCCGACGAGGCGATCAGGAGGGCCGCGGCGATTCGCCCCCAAATATGGGTTGGCGACAAATGCCGGGGAGTGGAGAACCTGGAGAACCGCGCGGCCTCGACGATGGCCGAGGCAAACCCCACGGGAGGCGCTCCGTCTGGAAGCGAGGAAAGGAGGCCGCGCAAATCCTTCAACTCCTGCAACGCGGCGGCGCATGATGGGCATCCGGCGGCGTGTGCGCGAAGCTGCTCACCCATTTCGTGGGCAAGCTCGCCGTCAACGTATCTTCCCGACATTGCCCGGACCCGGCCGCAGCGCACCGTTCTCCTCCAGACGAGTGAAACGCGCGGGATGACAAAAACCCCCGCTTCACGCTGCGATTCCCGTTGCGAATGGCTGAAGGGATATGCTAGAGTCTCGTTGTTGGTTGAGCCACCGGTTTTCTCTGTTCCGGATTAGCTTCCGGCGAGGAGATGTTACCCACTGAGGGGCCTGAAAACCCCGGCGCGAGGTGGAGTCCCGGCGATGCATCCGCACGACAGGGTCTGGCGAATCGTATTGCCTGCGGGGGCTTGCGCAATCCTTCTGACCGTTCTGGCGGTGGGATGGATGGCTGAGCCGGGGCAAATGGCCGCAGGCTACACCCCGGAGCAACCGATCGCTTTTTCGCACAAGCTTCACGCCGGCGACAACAAGATTCCATGCCTCTACTGCCACACCGGCGCCGCGCGCTCGCGCCACGCGGGCGTCCCCGCCGTGCAGACATGCATGAACTGCCACGCGGTTACGCGCACGGACCGGCCGGCGATCCAGAAACTAACCGCCCTTTACAATGAGGGCAAGGCGGTCGAGTGGAAGAGGGTTTACCGTTTGCCTGACCACGTCTACTTCGATCATCGTCCGCACGTCAACGCGGGAATCGCCTGCCAAACGTGCCACGGTGAAGTCCAGACGATGGCGCGTGTGTCGCAGGTCATGTCCCTCAGGATGGGCAACTGCCTGAAGTGCCACCGGGATCCAAAGGCCGCCCTGCCTCCCGATTCCAGGATAGCCAAGGGGCCGGAATACTGCACCGCGTGCCACCGTTGAGGAAAAATAATGGCGCGAGATGGTAGAAGAGGTTTCGTAACCGCGCTCCTGGCAGCTTTGGCGGGATTGGCTATGCCGGGACGGCTGCGCATCGGTGGCTGGATGAAGCGGCGAGACGGGACCGCGCCCCGCTCCGCGCCGGGGAAGGCCCGCCAGCCTGAGGTTTTGCCTGCCAAGGGAAACGTCCCCAGGCGCTCGTAGGGGGGGCTTCAAGACAATGGCCGAACGCGGGTTCTGGAAAAGCTTGAAATCTTCTCCCGGCCTCGGTGCCGGGTTTCCACCCGTGGCGCGGGAGCCGATACAGCCTCACGGAACCGAAGATGATCCCTCGCGCCGCCGTTTTCTGGCGCTCGCGGGCGCGTCGGCCGCTCTCGCCGCGGGCGTGGCGTGTTCCAACAACCGCGGTGGCATTGTCCCCTACACGAAGAAGCCAGAAGAGGTCGTGCCGGGGGTCGCGGACTACTACGCCAGCACCTTCCAGGAGGGCGCCAGCGCTTTTCCCGTCCTGGTGAAGGCTCGGGAGGGCCGCCCGATCCACGTCGCGGGAAATGATGAAGACCCGTGGTGCCGCGGCAAGACGAGCTTCCGCGCAACGGCGGACATCCTCGGCCTCTACGACCCGGACCGCCTTCGCGGGCCGCTGTTGGAGGGACGAAGCGTATCGTGGGAAAAGGCGCTTTCCCGAATCGGCGAGGGCCTGAGGAAAGCGAAGGATGAAAACCGCGCGGTCCTTCTTGTTGCTCCCGCCGCGATTTCGCCGACGCGGCGGACGGTTCTTGAGCTTTTTCGGAAGAGCCTTCCAACGCTCGAAGTCATACAGTGGGAACCCGCGGTGGACCATCAGCGGCGCACGGCCGAGGAGGCTCTCTTCGGCAAGGCCGCAGTAGTGCGCCACCGCTTCGGCTTAGCTAAGGCCATTCTCTCTCTTCAGGCCGATTTTCTGGGCGCGGACGCGGAGGCCCCGGCCGTCATTCAGGCCTTCGCGTCCGGCCGCCAGCCGGAGCGGCCCGGCGCTCCCATGTCGCGCCTTTACGTCTTCGAAGGGGCGATGACGGTCACCGGGAGCAAGGCGGACCATCGCTCCCCCGTGCGCCCCTCGGCGCTCTCGGCTTTTGCCTTCGCGCTGGCCAAAGAGCTGCACGCGCGCCACGGCATCGCGCTCCCCGCCGGCACGGAAGCTTCGCTCCTCGATCCATTCGATCTTGCGGCGTGGGGCGCGGCAAACGGCGTGGACCACGGGAGCTTCTCGTGTCTCGCGGGCGACTTCGCCCGCGCTGGCAGAGAATCCCTTGTGACCGCCGGTCCCTCGCTTCCGCCGGAGGCCCACGCGGCGGTGTCGCTCCTCAACGCCATGCTGGGCGCGGAGGGTTACACCGTGGAGGCGGACGCCGCTTTGGCCACGCAGGAACTGGCCTCCCCTCAGCAAATGGAAAAGGTGAAATCGGACCTCGCGGCGGGACGTTACGCCGCGGCGATCATCTGGGAGGCCAATCCACTTCACGCCTCGCCGGACCCCGAAGGCTGGGCGGAGGCCCTGTCCAAGGTTCCGATGACCGTCCGCCTTGGCCTGCTTGCCGACGAGATGGCTCGCGCGTGCGGCCTCGTCCTGCCGGTGAACCACTGGCTCGAAAGCTGGAACGACTTCCAGATTTTCTCTGATGTAATCTCCCTGCAGCAGCCTCCGGTTGCGCCACTATACGACACTCTCCAGGCCGAGGAGGTCTTTCTCAGAACCGCCGCCACCTTGGGCTCCACGGCGGGAACGGACTATCATTCCTTCCTGCGGGAGCGTTGGAAACGGGAGGTTTATCCCGCCGGCTCTCTAGTGCCGTTCGCCGAGTTCTGGAACAGTTGCCTGCACGACGGCCTTTTGCAACGAGACGCGGATGCGGCGCCGGCGCGCGTCCTGAACGGCGCGGCGCTTGCCCCCTTCGCGAAAGCCGCCGCGAAATCACAGGCCACGGGCATGGAACTGTTCCTCTTCGCTGACGCCAAGACTTACGACGGCCGGTACGGCAATAACGGCTGGCTTCAGGAGCTGCCCGATCCGGTCACGAAGAACACTTGGGGCAACCCACTTTCCCTCTCCATCAGCGACACCAGGCGGCTCGGCCTGAAGGATGGCGACGTCGTAAAGGCCGAAGTGGCGGGCCGCAGTGTGGTGGTCCCCATTTTGGTGCAACCCGGCCAGGCTGCGGGAGTGGCCGTGCTGGCGCTCGGTTACGGCCGCGCGGCTGGAAGCGTAGCGGCTAAGGTGGGCGTGAACGGATGGCCGCTCGCGGGAACGGAGGGCCTCCTGCGCCAAGGCCTATCGCTCGCCGCGACGGGCGAAAGCGCGCGGCTCGCGAGAACCCAGGAACATCATCACCTTCATGGGCGCGACATCGCGCGGCTCTGGACCCTCGCCGAATACGCGAGTAAAGCCGCCAAGCCCCGCCAGCAGGAGCCCGTCACCCTTTATCCCGAGCAGAAGTTCCCAGGCCATAAATGGGGCATGGCCATTGACCTCTCGGCGTGCGTTGGCTGCGGCGGATGCGTCATCGCTTGCCAGTCGGAGAACAATATCCCGGTGGTGGGCCCCGAACGGGTGCGCAAGGGCCGCGAAATGCACTGGATTCGCATTGACCGTTACTACGAAGGCCCCGAGGAGGCGCCGAGGACGGTGCATCAGCCGATGCTCTGCCAGCAGTGCGACAACGCCCCATGCGAAAACGTCTGCCCGGTGAACGCCACGAACCACAGTCCGGACGGCCTCAACCAGATGGCCTACCAGCGCTGCGTGGGAACCCGCTACTGCGCCAACAACTGCCCCTACAAGGTGCGGCGCTTCAACTTCTTCGATTTCACATCTGACCTCACGGAGCCTTTGGACCTTGCCTTCAATCCGGAGGTGACCGTCCGTCCGCGTGGCGTCATGGAGAAGTGCACCTTCTGCGTCCAGCGCATCCGAAACGCGGAGCAGGTGGCCAAGGATGAGGGGCGGCGTCTGCGCGACGGGGAGATCGTTCCCGCGTGCGCGGCGGCCTGCCCCGCCGAGGCGATCGTCTTCGGCGATCTCAAAGAGCCGAATAGCCGCGTCTCCATTCTCTCGGCGAGCAACCGATGTTTCAAGGTGCTGGAAGAGTTGGGGATCAGGCCTGCCGTCACCTACCTGGCGGACCTGCGAAATCCATCGGGGGGAGAAGTATGAAGCCTGGCGCCTTTCCGCCCGAGCCCATGGCCGCGACCGTGCTTACCGCCGGAACCGTGACGCCAGGCTCGCTGGACGACCAGGTCCTCAAGTTCAGTGAGATCAAACCACCAAGGAAGTGGTACGCCGCCATCTTGTTCACGTCGGCCGTTCTTGCCGCGGGCTTCTCTTGCATCGGATACACGTTCTACAAGGGGATCGGCGTCTGGGGAAACAACGAGCCCGTCAATTGGGCCTTCGACATAATCAATTTCGTCTTTTGGGTTGGGATCGGCCACGCCGGCACGCTCATATCGGCGATACTGTTCCTCTTCCGCAAGCGCTGGCGCAATGCAATCGCCCGCTTCGCGGAGGCCATGACGATCTTCGCCGTCATGTGCGCGGGGCTATTCCCACTTATCCACGTGGGGCGGCCGTGGCTCGCCTTCTGGCTCCTTCCGTACCCGAACCAGCGCGGCCCCATCTGGCCGAATTTCCGGTCGCCGCTCTTGTGGGACGTTTTCGCCGTATCCACCTACTTCAGCGTTTCGCTGATGTTCTGGTATCTGGGATTGGTTCCCGACATCGCCTCCATGCGCGACAGGACAACCAACAAGTTGCGGAAACTTCTTTACGGCGTATTCAGCGTCGGGTGGCGCGGCGCGGCGGCCCACTGGAAGCACTACGAGAAGGCCTACCTCCTGCTCGCCGGATTGGCGACAGGGCTCGTCCTCTCGGTGCACAGCGTCGTCTCGTTCGACTTCGCCGTGTCCCTGGTCCCCGGCTGGCACATGACAATATTTCCTCCATACTTCGTGGCGGGGGCCATCTTCGCCGGATTCGCGATGGTGGTGCTGGTACTCGTGGTGGCCCGCAAGACGATGAACCTTGAGAACCTCATCACTGATGCCCATCTTGAGGTGATGAACCGGGTCATTCTCGGCGTCTCGTGCCTCATGGGCTATTCCTACATGATGGAGGGCTTCACCGCGTGGTATTCCATGAACACATACATCCACCACGCCTTCATGAACTACATCAGCGGCAGCTACGGCTGGGCGGGCTGGGTGGCCATAAGCTGCAATGTGATGATTCCCCAGATCCTCTGGGTACCGCGTTTCCGGCGAAACATACCGGTGATGGTCTTCGTGGCCATCGCGGTGACTATAGGGATGTGGTTCGAGCGCTTCGTCATCATCGTCGTCTCCCTCCACCAGGATTTTCTGCCCTCCTCCTGGCGCCTCTACAAACCCACGGCCATAGACTTCGGCATTCTGCTTGGCTCCTTCGGGCTCTTCTTCACGATGGTTCTTCTCTTCGCCAGGGTCCTTCCCGTCATCGCAACGACGGAGATCAAGTCAATCCTCCCGGAATCACAACCTTCGCGTCATGAGAAAGACGGCCATGAATGAAACCCCTTTCGCCGTAGTGGGGCTCTTCGGCACGGCTCAGAAATTGATGGATGCCGTGCATCAAGTTCGCGTCAAGCGCTTGGGCGCGCTCGAAGCCTACACTCCGTATCCAATCCACGGCCTTGACGAAACGCTCGGCCAGAAGCCATCGCGCCTGGGGCTGTGGGTCATGGTGATGGGGCTTTTGGGAGCTGTGTCCGCTATGACATTCCAGTGGTGGGCCAGCGCCGTTGACTATCCCATAGGCGTCGGCGGGAAAACGCTCTTCTCGTGGCAAACTTTTGTTCCAATCATGTTCGAGATAACGGTCCTCTTCGCCACCTTCACCGCCGGATTGGGGATGCTATTCATTCTCAACCGGCTTCCCTTCTTCGGCCATCCGGTCCTTCAGCACCCCGTCATGGCGGCGATCACCCGCGACAAGTTTGCTTTGGCTATCGAGGCGGGCGACGGCGCCTTTGACACGGAAGCCGCCAAAGCCGCGCTCGCTGCCGCGGGAGCCGAGAGCCTTGAGGTCATCGGGCAGCCAGGGCCATACGCGCCGTGGCGGGCGAGGATGTGGCTGAGGATAGGGCTCGGAATCGCGGTCGCCTGCATCACAGCCGGCGCGCTGACATACGCGGGGGTAAGGCTTCTGCCCATCCTTCCGCCGATGGTGCACATGGAGGACCAACCGAGGCTCAACGCCTTCCAGCCGGACATCTTCTTCAGGGACGGGCACGGCATGCAGGAACCGGTCCCGGGGACGGTGGCGCGCGGCCAGTTGCCGTTCCCCTTCAAGACGCCCGGTGCGGCGGATGGGCTCGTCAACCCGCTGCCCACGACCAAAGCGGTGATGGAAAAGGGACGCGCCGTCTACAACGCGCACTGCGCCGTATGCCACGGCCCGGTCGGCGACGGCGGCCCTCTTCTGTCGAGCGCGTACGGCGCCAAGCCGGCGAACCTGCAATCCAATGCTGTCCGCGATTACACGGACGGCCACATCTACGGCGTCATCATGCTCGGCAAGAACGCCATGCCTTCGTACGCCGCTGACTTGACGCCGGACGAGAGGTGGGAGGCCG